>NC_010376.1:900000-1185000 GCF_000010185.1 Finegoldia magna ATCC 29328
GTTTTCATGTTTTCCTCACTAACAGTTTTGACTCTTGTTCCTTCTGGAAATATACCTAATACCTCGTTGTTCTTTACAAGTTTAATAGCATCTTTAATGGTTTTTACATTCACGTTTTCTCTGTCAACCGGAAAAGCACCAAACTTGTACAGTAAAAATCCTAAAATTTTATTTTCAAATAATTCTTTTTTTGCCATAAATCTTATAGGCCTATCAAAAATTATCGCCAATAAAATTGGATCCCATAAGTTGATGTGATTTGCACAAATAACTAAAGGAGTTTCCGGTAATCTAGTGTTCCCATGGATATCTAATTTGTATTTTATTGTAAATACTATTTTCATTAAAAATCTTGCAAATCTATAAAACATTTCTACCTCTAATTATTTCTAATATTTTTTCGACAACTTGATCAATATTCATATTATCAGAATTTATCAATACAGCGTCTTCAGCTTTTCTCAAAGGAGCATATTTTCTATTTTTATCCTGCTCATCTCGCAATTTTATATCTTCAAGAATAGTTTCATAAGATGAATCGTCTTTTTGTTCATCAAATCTTCTTTTAGCTCTTATCTCAGCAGATGCATCCAAATAAAACTTATAATCGGCATTTTTTAATATATTAGTACCAGCATCTCTTCCATCAATAATTATAGCTTTATCACTTGCAATATGTCTTTGAATGTCAACTAACTTTTCTCTAACAGAATAATATGCGGAAACTTTTGATGCTGCCATTGATACTTCATTAGTTCTTATTTTGTCTCTCAAAAATTCATTATTAACTTTAATTTCAGATGATTCAAATGTTATTTCTAAGTTATTCAAAATTTTTACAACTTTTTCTTCGTCTTCCAAATTAACATTTTGTTTTAAGCAATAATAAGCAAGTGATCGATACATTGAGCCTGTATCTAAATACTCAATGTTTAAAATTTTAGATATCAATTTGCAAACTGTTGATTTCCCAGAACCACTAGGGCCATCTACTGTCACAGAATATACATCATTATTAATTAATTCAATATATACATTATCATCATCTTTTTTTCGAAGCATTCTTGATGAAGTTAAAATATTTTTATTTGTATTAATCAATTTATCATTCAAAACTTTCTTCATAATTTTAGGTGTAGATATCAATAAAATATCGAAATTCTTGTCTTTGATATATTCATTAATTTCATCATACAGTTTATGTTCGTTTTCGTACTTTATTTTTTTCATATATTTATCCCCGCTAAATAACCCGTTGAAAAAGCAAATTGTAAGTTAAATCCTCCCGTAAAGCCATCAACATCGATGACCTCTCCACAGAAATACAAATCTTTTACAAGCTTTGATTCCATTGTGCTTGGGTCAATCTCGTTTACATCAACTCCCCCAACACTAATAATTGCATAATCAAGCTTTTCATTTGAAACGTAAGTTAAATCGAAACTTTTTATGATTTTTCTTAAATTGTCACGTTCAAATTTTGTTATTTCATTTACTTTTTTATTTGGATTTATATTTGCAGATTTTAAAATAGGCAATATCAATTTTTTTATAGTTATTTTACTTATTGCATTTTCAATGGTTTTGTTTTGATTATCGCTGAAATCTCTTAAAATCCTATCATCAAGTTTTTGATCTGTCAATCCTGGTTTCAAGTCTATAGATATTTTAATATCTCCATTTTTCTTGGATAAAATACTTGATAAAGTAAGCACTAAAGGTCCGGAAATTCCTTTTCTTGTAAAAATCATTTCACCTATTTCGTTGAATATCATTTTATTATTGATATAACATTTTAGGCCTATATTTTTAAGACTAACTCCCTCTAATTCTTCCACATTTTCTTTTAAAATAATTGCGCTTAGGCCTGGCTTCATTTCATTAATAGTATGACCTAACCTGGTTATTTGATTGTAAAGTGATCCATCCGATCCAGTGTTTGGATATGATTTACCGCCACACGCTATAATAACTTTATCAAACGAATATTTGTTAATGCTTGTAGTCAGATAAAATTTATCAGATTTATAAATTTTATTTACTTGTTCATTCAAGTGTAAATTTACATTTTTATTTTTTAAAATCTTTTCAAATACTTTAATAACATCTGATGATTTATCGCTTTTTGGAAAAACTCTATTTCCACGTTCAATTTTAGTTTTTAGTCCATTGGAATTAAAAAAATTTATGACTTGTTCGTTTGTAAAGTCATAAAATGGGCTGTAACAAAAATATTTATTTGTATTTATATTTTCAATCAAATCTTGAACTTCACATGAATTGGTAATATTACATCTTCCTTTTCCAGTAATGAACAGTTTTTTACCTATTTTCTCATTATGGTCAAAAATATGTATTTCATATTCTTCTTTAATAAAACTTGCAGCCATCAACCCTGCTGCACCAGCTCCTATTATTGCTACGTTCATTATTTTATCCTTTCAATCAAACATACAAAAGGTGGATTATTAATCTGATTTATAAAATCGTATCGTATAACATTGAATTCTTTTTGGTTTAAATTTCGCAAAAAATTAATTATGTTTATACTTTCTTCAAATCCAGGCCTATGTCCAGGATAAAAAGTAATAACAATTTGACCTTCAATGTTCATTAATTTCAAAAGTTTTTCTAAAGTTTTAATAACAGTATCATAATCAGTTGTAATATTTTTATCTCCACCTGGAAGATATCCTAAATTAAATACAGCAAAATCAATTTTTTCATTAGTATAGTTTTCAAAATTTAAGTGCGAATCATTTATAACTTTTAAGTTATTAGTTTTCTTTGCATTATCAATACAATTTTTTTGAATATCGAACCCGTAAACTTGTATACTTTTATTTATAGATAGCATTTTATATGAATCATTTCCATTTCCAAATGTCATGTCTAAACATATTTTTGAAGTTGGTATTTTACTTTTCATCAATGATTCTACTAATGTTTTAGTATTATTATAAATCATTGCAAAAACCTCTAAAAAGAACGCTAAAATTTATCTTACCGTTATTATTAAAAAATGAATTTACCAATCCATCATTATCGTAGAATTCCTCAATACCAAAATCTTTCAAATTCATACCTATACTTTTTAGGAAAAACAACTTTTTTGAATCGTCTTCGTCCAGTTGAAATTTAGAAATATTCGCTTTTATACCATTAATTTTAATCAATGAATATCCTTTAGAAACTGAGTCATCAATATATAAAAAGCAAAAATTCCCAATAATTTCATCAATTTCTAATTCAAAGTTTTTTAAAATTAATTCATCATTGCTATTTGCTAGTCTTACTTCTATCATTATTACCTCGTATTAAATCCAAATCTTTACTTTTTAACAGCTTGTATTCTCCACTTTTTAAGCTATTTTCCATTTTGTAATTTCCAATTTGAACCCTTTTTAAATCCAAAACTGGATGATTAATAAAATCAAACATTCTTCTAATTTGTCTATTTCTACCTTCAAAAATAGTTACCCTATACTTAGTGTCATTTTTAACATTTTCTATAAATTCAATTTTGGATTTTTTTAATTTATAACCATCCAATAATATTCCATCTTTCAATTGTTTGATTTCTGTTTTGTTTGGTTTTCCTTTTACCAAAACCTCATAAATTTTTTTGTGCTCGAATTTCGGATGAGTTAACTCATAAGTAAACTCCCCATCATTTGTCAAGATTAGTAATCCATGAGAATCTTTATCCAAACGCCCAACCGGATAAACTCTTGTATCAGATTTTATCAAATCCACAACCTTCTTGTCAGCGAATTTATCCTTTACTGTTGAAGCGTAACCAATTGGCTTATTAATCGCAATATAAATTTTATCTTCTTTCAAATTTATTTTTTTGCCTTCAACTTCAACAATATCCGTATCATTTACTTGATATGATAAATCTAGAAGTATTGTTCCATTAACATAGACTTTTGAGTTTTTGATTAATTCATCAGCATTTCTTCTAGAACAATATCCGCTTTGTGCAATGAACTTATTTATTCTCATTTTCTTTTTCCCTAATAAGTTTCTCTATCTCATTTAATTTTGGAAGATCTTCTAATGAATTTATATTGAAATAAAACAAGAACTCATCGGTTGTACCATATAATATAGGCTTTCCTATTTTATCTAATCTTCCAACTTCCTTTATAAGATTTTTTTTAGTTAAAGTATCAATTGATGAACTTGATTTTACTCCTCTAATTTCATCTATTTCAATTCTTGTAATTGGCTGCTTGTAAGCTATAATCGATAAAACTTCCATTGTGGTATTAGTTAATCTCGTGTTTTTATTCTTAATAAAAATTTCTTTTAAAAATTCGAAATATTCTTTTTTAGTTTGTATTTGGTAGCTATCGTTTATGCATCTGATTTCTAGAGAAGTATTTCTATATTCATACTCTTTTATTAAATCATCAAGCATATTTCTAGTTTCTTTTTTGCTAAGGTTTATGGCCTCAGATATTGAAGAAATATCTAATGGTTCACCCCATATGAAAAGTAAAGATTCAATTTTATTTCTAATAATTTTATCTTCCATAATTACCTCATTAATATTTCCATATTATTCTCATTTTTTACAACTTTCAATATGTTTGATTTTAATAATTCTAATAAAGCTAGAAACACTGAAATAACTTCATTTCTATTAGACTTCTTAGACAGAAAAGATGCAAAATTATATTTTTTATTTTTTTCTACCTTCCACAATATATCCTCTATACAATCTTCGATTTTATACTCTTCCGCTTCTATAATCTCTGTTTCTTCGATTACTATTCTATTTTCGTCTCTACTTAAGATATCTAACAAAGTTTCAGATAATAAATTAATATCTGGTACAATAAGATTTTCTTTTTCTAATTGATAAACTGACAAATCCTCTTGAATTTTTCTAAAATGCTTAGATGAGATGTTTTCTAATTCAATCAATTGTTTAGAAATTTCTTTAAATTTTTTGTACTCGATTAATCGTTGTTTAATCAAATCTTCATCGATTTGATCATCCTCATCAAAGTCATTTTTTGGCAACAATTTTTTTGATTTGATATATAACAAAGTAGAAGCTAAGTAAATGAAATCAGTCAAATCTTTAGTAGAATGATTTTTCAAATTCTCAACTTCTTCAATAAATTTATTTGTAATTTTTGCTAAATCAACATTTTCTATATCGATTTTCTCTTTTTCTACCAAGTTCAATAGAAGATCCATCGGACCGTTAAATTCTTCAGTTTCAATTATTAAACTCATAACGCAATTGCTAACCTTAAAAATTTATCTATTATAAATGATGTTATAGGAGTTAAAACTTTTCCTAAAACACCTGAAAATATTAATATCAGTAATATAAAGTAAGTATATTTCTCGTATTTTGCCATGAAATCTAAAAATTTACCCGGGAAAAACGCAGTTACAACTTTTGATCCATCTAATGGCGGAACAGGTATCAAGTTAAAAACTGCAAAATATACATTATATACTATGAATAAGCTCAAAATCTCTGATACTACCGGATTTACATGCGAAAATCTAACATATAAAAACGAGAATATTAATCCTAAAATTAAATTTACAGTAACCCCTGCTATTGAAACTAAAAACATTCCTAGGTGCCTTTTTCTAAAATTATAAGAGTTAATTGGAACTGGCTTTGCCCAACCAAACTTAAATAAAATCAAACTGATTGCACCTAATGGGTCAATATGATCAATAGGATTAAAACTCAATCTACCCATGTTTTTAGCAGTATTATCTCCCATCCAGTACGCAACATAACCATGAGCTAATTCATGAAGAACAATCGTTGGAAGTAATACAAATATAATTATAATGTAATGGTTTATTGTTTCTAACATTAATTCACATTCCTTAGATAATATAGAATTCCCATAATTGTTTTGCCATCAATTATAACGCCATCTTCTATCATCTGCATTAATTTATCTTGTTCGATGAGCTCTATATTCAAAAATTCATCATCATCGGCTTCAAGTTCGTCTTTAAATAAATCTTGTGCCATGAAGAAACTTACTTTTTCGTCGCTGAAACCTGGAGATGAATATGCATCAAATAAGTAAGTTAAACTATTACAATTATAGCCAATTTCTTCTCTCATTTCCCTAATGGCTGCGTCCTTTGGTGTTTCGTTGTGTTCAATTAATCCAGCAGGCAATTCCATTAATTGTTGATCAATAGCTTTTCTATATTGACTAACGAAAAATAATTTGTTATCTTTTAATGCAATTATGCATACAGCATTTGCATGTTCTATAATTTCTCTTTTTGAGTATTTTCTGTTAGGAAGTTCAACAGTATCTAATCGGAGGTTTAAAATTCTCCCCTCATATATCATTTCACTTTTTATAGTTTTTTCTTCATAATCCATAATTATCTCCTATATTTTTTTAATTCATTTGCTTGATTGATCATTAGTTTTGCTTGTTCAGTTGTAGTTTCTGTTATATTTATACCGCCAATCAATCTTGAAATTTCGTTTACCTTTTCTTCAGGAGTTAATACTTTTAAAATTGACTTAGTTTCATTGTCGCAATCAATTTTTTCAATTAAAATGTGGTTATCACTCAATGAAGCAATTTGAGGTAAATGACTTATTGAAATCACTTGTTTATCCTTTGATAAATCAATAAGTTTTTCACCAACTACCAAAGCAGTCCTTCCACTTATTCCTGTATCAATTTCATCAAAAATAAGAGTATTGATATCTTCAAAATCTGATATTACTGATTTAAATCCAAGCATAATTCTTGAAATTTCACCACCAGAAGCAATAGATGCCATTGGTTTTAAATCTTGTCCTAAATTCGTTTTAATAAGAAAATCCAGTGAATCATATCCTTTTTCATTGAATTCAGAAAGTTTTTCGAATTTAACTTTAAAATCAGCATGTTTCATATTCAAATCTTTTAGATTTTGAACAATCAAGTTTTCCAATTTTGAAACAATTTCTTTTCTGATTGAATGAAGCCTATCCGATAGTTCAATTCCTTTTTTATACTCTGAATCAATTAATTCTTTAAATTTTCTTTTGTTTTCAGTAATTTCATTAAGTTCTTTAAGTCGATTCTCTAAATCTATTTTAAATGAAATAATATCATTAATAGATTTTCCGTATTTTCTCTTTAAATTTGTAATTATTGCTATTTTATTTTCTAAGTCATTTAATTTAAATTCATCTTGATAGATGCTTGATGAATATGAACTAATTCTAGAAAACAAGTCATCCATATCATAATATATCTTATCCAAATCTTGTTTGAAGGAATTGACTTCATTATCGAACTCAGAGATTGAATCTATCTTGCTTAAAACAATATTAAACATAGTGTTGATATCTTGTTCATTGTAGTTTTCATCTGAATACATATTTAATATTTCACCAATATTGTTTTTAATTAAATTGACATTTGATAATTTATTGTACTCGTTTTCAAGCTCTTCTTCATCCAAATTCTCAAGATCTATTTGAGATATTTCATCAATTTGATAGTTAATTATATCGAGCTGTCTATCTTTTTCTTCGTTTGAAATATTAAAACTTTTATATGATTTTTTGTAATCTACAATATTTTTTAGAATTCCACTTAACTGAATCTTAATTTTTACAGTTTCTTCCTTCTCAAAAGAATCAATTAAATCTATATAAAAATCCTTATTCAAAAGTGATTGAGTTCCATTTTGTCCATGAATATCAACAAATTTACTCATAAGCTCATTTAATGTGTTAAGAGTTATTGATCTACTGTTTAGTTTATTTATGCTTTTTAAATTAGTGTCTACAATCCTAGAGATTATTATTACTCCATCTCCTACATTGTATCCCATATCTTCTAAAAACTTAATTTTAGAATTATCATTAATTGTAAATGTAGCTTCAACTATTGTCTTTTTTGAAGAATCTCTAATAAAACTTTTGTTAAATCTTTGTCCCAGAAGAAGTTCGAAAGCTTCTATCAAAATTGATTTTCCTGAACCAGTTTCTCCAGTTATTATATTAAGTCCTTCCGTAAAATCTACATTTATTTTGTCAATTATTGCAAAATTTTCTATATAAAGAGAATTTAACATTTTTTTACCTAATTATTGATTTAATTTCTGATACTAATTTTTCCAATCCTGATTTATCTTCAACAGTTATATAAATAGTGTCATTGCCTGTTAGTATTCCTGCAATATTATCTAATTTAGCATTTGTAATTGCCATTCCACATACTGTTGCAGTGTGAGATATAGTTTTTATTATTACCATATCTTCGTTATGCTTGATAGTTAAAACTGCTGATCTGAAAATTTTATCTAATCTTTCGTTTAGTGAATCGTGTACAGTATCAATTATTGCATAATGATACTCGCCTTCTCTAGTTTGAACTTTCGAAATTCTCAATTCTTTTATGTCTCTGGAAATAGTAGCTTGTGTAGCTCTAACCCCATGAGCTTCTAAATAATCAGAAAGTTCTTCTTGAGTTCTTATTTCATTTTCTTCTATTAAGTCTAGAATTAATCTTTGTCTTGTGTATTTTTTCATTTTTCTACCTCAATTTATTAAATGCTGTTTCTACAACATCTTCGAATTTTATATTTTTATTATCCAAATTTGTGATATGGATTAAATACTCTATATTTCCACTTTTACCTTTTATCGGACTATTTGTAATCTCAGAAATATACATATCCTTATTATTTAGATAATTATTAATTTCATTTATTATAGATAAGTGTTCCTTTTTATTATTAATTATATGATTTTTGGACTTTAATTCAAACTGTGGTTTTATCAAAAACACCATTTCTCCATCATTTTTTAGCATTTTAACTGCATTTGGAATGATCATTTTCAATGATATAAAAGATACATCACATACAATTAAATCAAATTTCGGGTATTCATCTACATTAATATTTCGAAAATTAGTATTTTCAAATAACTTAACCCTGCTATCATGTCTAAGTTCATCAACCATTTGATTATCGCCGACATCAATAGCATAGACCTCTTTGGCATTGTTTTGTAATAGAACCTGAGTAAATCCACCCGTAGATGATCCTATGTCTAAACACAAATCATGTTCACCAATATTAAATACTTCAAAAGCCTTTAAAAGTTTTAAAGCGCCTCTACCAACGTATTCAGTGTGTTTTTTTACCTCAACTTCATCAGAATTTATCTCGAGTGATGGTTTCTTAACTAATTTTCCTTGATAATAAACCAGTTCATTTTCAATTAGAGCTTTTGCTTTTGTTCGAGAAGACGCAAATTTGTTTTCACATAAATACACATCAATTCTCATATTAATATTTCCTGTCCAACAATTTATTTGTAAGTTCAATCAAAGGTTGTGAATTATGAATATCTTTAATGCAATCTATGGCTTTTTGAGAGTAATCATTTGCGTCATAAATACCTTTTTCTTTTCCAAAAATAGTCACATAAGTTTTTTTATTAATTTTTATATCATTTTCATAATCCATTATGTCATCAATTATTTGAAAAGCCATTCCCAAGTTAAATGCGTAATTTTCAAGTTTCAATAAAGTAGTATGGTCAACTTTACTTAAGATTCCAGCAGATACAGTAGATGCTTTAAGCAGATTACACGTTTTTTTATCGTAAATTTCAATAATATTATCTTCGGAAATTTTACTGTCAATATCTAGTAGCTGACCTCTTATCATCCCAAAACAACCTGATTTCTTTACTATATAATTTGCACACATAGCGTCAACTTCATTTTTAATTGATTCAGATAAAACCTCAAAAGAGTAATTTAGTAACGCGTCTCCTACTAAAACTGCAATGTCTTCTCCATATTTTTTATGAACTGTTAATTTTCCTCTTCTATAATCGTCATTGTCCATACATTCCAAGTCATCGTGAACTAATGAATAATTGTGAATTAGTTCTATTGAAAGTGCATAATTCATAGGTTCAGAAATAGATTCATTAAACATCTGGTAAGTTAGCAAGAACAAAAGAGGTCTCAATCTTTTTGCTCCATCATCAACTAGAGTATACTTCATCGCTTCTCCAATTTTATCATTGGAAAAACTCAAGTCTTTTAATGAATTATTAATTAACTTTACAATTTCCTTATTATTCATTATCATCACTTAAAAGCATATTTATTTGAAAATCTTCTTCTTTGTTATCCTTAATCAAGGTCATTTTACCTTCTTGTTCTTTTAAAATAGAACTTAATCTTTTGTGAAGTTTCATGCCTTCTTCGTATAACTTTATATTTTCTTCAAGGCTTAACTCTCTATCTTCTAATTTTTCAACGATTTCACTAAGCCTTTTCAATCCTTCGTCATATTCTCTGTATTCATTCATTGAATTTCTCCTTATTTTGAACAAGTGTATCAAGTTTACCATCTTTCATTATCAGAATAATATTATCATTCTTCTTGACATCATCAACAGAAGATATATTCTTATCATCTTTTAATACTTTTGCATATCCCTTTTCTAAAATAGTGCTTGGATTAAGATGCAATAAGTTATTCTTATATGAATCTAAAATCAATTCTTTGTAACTAATATTTGAGATCAAATTTTTAATCATTGTTATTCGAACCTTATTTAGTTTGTCAATTTCCAAAGATAATAACTTGTCAGGTTTTAACAAATTTAATTTGTGATAAATATTTAATTCTTGATTGTATTTATCTACCAAATTTTTCTTATAAGCTTTCTTTAGATTTTCTTTAAGTTTTTGAAGATTATCCACATGTTCTTTAATTATGTTTTTCGGACCTAAAAATTCTAACTGCTTGCCGTAATACTCTAATTCTTGATTTTCATCTTCAAATCTTCTTGATAAAATTCTATTTATTTTAGCGTAACTTTCTTGTAAATAGATTTTTAATTCCTCAAAATCTGCTGTTGCTAATTCAGCGGCAGCTGTTGGAGTAGATGCTCTTAAATCAGCTACAAAATCAGAAAGCATAAAATCATTTTCGTGACCAACAGCACTGATAATAGGAGTCTTTGCATTGTAAATAGCTTTTAATAGATTTTCATCATTATAAGAATTCAAATCTTCAAAACTTCCGCCACCTCTTCCCACAATCATAGTATCTAAATTTTGATCGTCCATATATTTAATACCTTCAATAATAGATTGGGCAGATTGTTCTCCTTGGACAACACAGTGATATATCAATATATCGCAAATTGGATATCTCCTCTTTATTGTTCTACAAATATCATTTACAGCAGCACCTGTAGAAGATGTGATTACTCCAATAGATTTAGGATATTTAGTTATGGATTTTTTCGTTAACTCTGAAAAATAACCTTCTTTCTCAAGTTTTTCTTTTAACTCTAAATACTTTTGAAAAAGATCTCCAGTTCCAGATTTTTTACATTCTTTTACAAGTAGTTGATAAGTACTTGAACCCTGATATGTTGTTATACTTCCTCTTAGCTGAACTTTATCTCCATCTTTTAGATTTATAGTCTTTGCAAGAGACATCGTTTTGAATATCATACAAGAAATCAATGCCTTGTCATCTTTTAATCTAAAATACACATGTCCAGAAATATTTTTATTAAAATTCGAAATCTCGCCTTCAACCCACACGTTAGATAGAATCGGGTCTTTCTTTAATGTGTTTTGAATATAATCGGATATCTCTTTTACACTATAAACTTGCATTTTCTTTTCTCTTTAATACAGAGCCCAATATACCGTTTATAAAACTATATGATTTTTCAGTTGAATATTCTTTTGCTAATTCAACTGCCTCATTAATAGCAACACTATCTGGTGTACTTTCAACGTATAGAATTTCGCAAACTCCAACTTGTAAAATTGATAAATCTAGTTTATTAATTCTGTCCAAATTCCATTGCTTTGTATTATTTTCTATGATATTTACTATGTCATCAATATGTTCGATAAAGTTTAATACAATTTCTTTGAAAAATTCAATATCATTTTTATTAATATTCTGATATTTGCAAAATTCTTCAATTCTTTGCTTATCATAATCTCCGTTCATATTCATTTCATAGATTAATTGCATTGCACTTTTTCTTGATTGTCTTCTTGACATATTTCCTCCATGAAAATAACCCTCTAATTAGAGGGTTACTTTAAATACTTATTTTCTCACAAACAACATCTACATTTATGACAACTAACCCCGTCATCATGCCGATATTTTCTTTTATTTTCTTTTGCACCTTATAGCATACATCCTTGATGTTATATTCAGAATCTACTTCAATATGAGCTCTAACATTTACAGCATTATCTAAAATTTCGATGATTACTGATTTTTGAGCTCCTTTTTGTATATTTACTTTTTCTGATTGAGGTGTCATAATAGCTTTTACACCTTCAACTTCCATGCAAGCTTCCGCTGCAATAAGTGAAATTATGTCATTAGAAATCTTTACAGATCCGTTATTAAATTTATTATTCATATTATTCCTCCACACACAAATTTTATCAAAAAATGAAAAAAAATTCAATTTTAATTTATTATTGCTTCAATAAATTTTTCTGGTTCGAACTTTACCAAATCATTAACTTGTTCACCAATACCGATGAATTTTACTGGAATTCCTAATTCCATTTCTAACGGAAATATCATTCCACCTTTTGCAGTACCATCAAGTTTTGTAATTATAGCTCCTGTTAAATCTGTTGCATTCATAAATTCTTTTGCTTGAATAATTGCGTTTTGGCCAGTTGTACCATCAACAATAAGTAAAATTTCCTTTTTCGCTTCTGGATACTCTTTTTCAATAACTCTTTTAATTTTATTCAACTCGTTCATTAAATTCTTTTTGTTATGAAGTCTTCCAGCTGTATCACAAATTAAAATATCTGTGTTCCTACTTTTCATAGCGTTTACTCCATCAAAAACAACACTAGCAGGATCAGCTCCTTCTTTATGGCTAATAATATCAACTTTAGCTCTATTTGACCATTCTGTAAGCTGTTCAATAGCTGCTGCTCTAAAAGTATCAGCTGCAACCATTAAAACTTTTTTGCCATCTTTCTTGTACTTCATAGCTAACTTACCAATTGTAGTAGTCTTCCCAACACCATTTACACCTACTACTAAAATAATAGTTTTCTCATCTACATTTAAATTATTGTCTATTTTCTCATTAATTATATTTTCTTTTAAAATATCTGCTAGCACACTTTTTATTTTGCTTGGATCTTGAATATTTCTAAGTTTTACTTGATCTCGCAATTGACCTACAATTTTTAGTGTAGTATCCACGCCTATATCTGCTGAAATCAAAGTTTCCTCAATTTCTTCGAATAATTCCTCATCAACAGTTCTATAATTAGCCAATACTTGATCTATCTTATTAGAGATATTATCACGTGTCTTAAGTAAAGAGTTTTTTAATTTTTCAAAAAATCCTTCCTTACTTTCTTCTTTTTCTTCGCTAATTTCTTCTATTTGTTCTGTATTTGTTTCGTAATCAACTTCAGAATCTTCTTTTTTATCTTCAATGATTTCTTCGCTGTTTTCTTTATATTCATTTGATGGATCAGTTTCTAATCCATCTTGTTGTAAATCTTGTTTTGTATTTTTAATTTCTTCGTCGTCTTTTTTTGACTTAAACTTATCAAAGAACTTATTTAGCATATCTCTCTCCTATCTACATCTAATTTAATCATTTTAGATATTCCATCTTTTTCCATACTTATTCCATATAAAATGTTTGCTATTTCCATTGTACTCTTTCTATGTGTAATAATAATGAATTGAGTTTTTTCTTTAAATTTAATTAAATATTCTTTGTATCTTTTAATATTTATTTCATCCAAAGCAGCGTCTATTTCGTCTAATATACAAAAAGAAGATGGTCTTGTCTCAAAGATAGCAAAAAGCAAAGCTACCGCTGTCAAGGATCTTTCGCCACCAGATAATAAGTTTAGGCTTTGAAGTTTTTTCCCAGGCGGTTGAGCTGTTATTTCAATTCCTGAATTAAGCACATCGTCCTCCGTCAATTTAAGACTAGCATATCCTCCATTGAATAGCTGCTTGAAAATTGCCACAAATTTAGTATTAATTTCTTCAAATTTCTTTGTGAACACTTCTTTCATTTCTCTGTTAAGCTTATTAATTGCGCTCATGATATCTTCTCTTGATTCAATTAAATCATTTTTGTTTTTTGTCATAAAGTCAAATTCTCTTTTTACTGATTCATATTCTTGTATACTATCTACGGAAAATGATCCAATATTTCTTAAATCATTAGTGATTTTATTGATTTCTTTCTGACTTATTTTAATATCAGGATTAGAATCTATTGTATCTATATTAATATCATAAAGCTCATTAATATCTATTTTGATATTATTTAACTTCTCTGTTGTATTTAAAGCTTTCTCTATTAATGAGTTATTATTAATTTCTGTTTTTTGAACACTTGCATTTGAATCGTAAATAGATTGCTCAATACTAGATAAACTTGCTTTGAAATCATTTAAGCTTGATTTCATATCTAATATCTCACTGTTTAATTTAGAAATTACATCATCATAATCTACTGTTTTGGATTCTATATCATTTCTATTTATCGTATATTGCGAGATATTTTTATTAATTTCATCTATTTTAATAGAATTGGATTTTATGTTATCTTCCAAATAATCTTTTCGAATTATTGCGTCATTTAGCTGATTATTAAATATATTCAAATCTCTTTTATTAGAAGAGTATTCTGATTTCAAACTAATCATATTCATTTTGTCTGAGTTGTATTTTTCTTGTAATTTTTCTGTTTCAACATTTATAGTTTTTAAATCACATTCTAATTCATTAATTTGATTTTTTAAATCAGTTTCTTGTAAATCGTCAACTTCTGTTTGTGAAGTATTTGTATCCAATTTAAGATTAAAATCATTAATATTAGATTTCAAATATTTAATCTCAAACTGCTTGTCTTTTATATTGCTATTACTATCATCTATTTCATTTCGTAATTTTCCTATCTTATCTACAATAATCTCCAAATCACATTTGTTTTTATCAATTATATCGATATTTTCATCATAGGATTTTTTCAAAGTGTTGTATTCATTAACACAATTTTCATATATAGATTTAGCTGTATTCAAGCTATTTTTTGTAGAAAGTATAGAGTAATTGGATGGTTTTTTATATCCACCTACCATCGATCCCCAACTATTAATGATGTCTCCGTCTAATGTAACTATTCTAAAGTTTTTGTATCTAGAACCAACAGAGATTGCATCATCCATGTTCTCAGTTACAAGTGTTTTCTGTGCAAAATAATCAATAATATCTCGATACTTTTCATCTGATTTTATAAACTGATTCAAGTGGCCAAGAACTAAATTGTCATTTACATAATTTAGATTTCTTGGTTTTATTTTATTTAAAGGTAAAAATGTTAGCCTACCAATCTTATTAACTTTCAAAAAATTAATTAATTCCTTGCCATCATTTTCATTTCTAACTATGATATTTTGAAAAGCTGATGACATTATAGCGTCTACAGATTTCTCGTACTTTTTGTCAACACTTATCAAATCTCCGAGGGTTCCGATTACTTTCTCATGTAATTTACTATTTATTTTTTTAAAGAAATTTTGAACAGTGAAATTGTATCCTTCATGATTATCTATAGTATTTTTCAAAAACAAATATTTGTTTTTATTAGTTATGGATTCTTCTTTTAAGCTAGATAATTTGTCTCTTAGATTCAGTAAATATTTTTCTTTTTCTTTTATAATGCTAGAAATTCGCTCTTTATCATTATTTAAATCACGCAAACTTTTATCAAAATCACTTATGATTGTTTCGTAATTTCGTAATTCTTCTTCTAATCGATTTAATTTTAATTCAGATTCTTCTTTGTGCTTTCTTATCTCTGATATTTCCTTTAATCTTTCTTTTTCAATAGCATCTCGTGAAGATTTTTCTATGATATGTTGCGTGTAAATTGATTGTAGTCTATTTAAGTCTTCGGATTTCTTTTCGCTTAATTGTTTTTTTATATTAAGTTCGTTTTCAAAATCATCAATGTTGTATGTTTCTAAATTAGAATTTATTTCTTCAATCTTTTTCTCAGAGTCTTCTATTGTTTTTCTTAAGTTATCAATTTTTGTAATTAAATTTTTAACTTCTAATGAAGAATTCTCATTTTCTTCTGTTAATCTTTCTAATTCTGATTTGCTATTTTTAAGTCTTTCATCATTCAATTGAATATCTGATTCATTTTTTATTTTTTGACTTTTAATATCATTCAAATTAGAAATCTTTAATTCTACATCAATATCAATCTTATTTATATTTTCCAATAGTTCATTTCTTTTGTTTTCATATTCTACGAGTTTAGATTTTATTTCGATTAAACTTTGGTCATTAATTTCTTTTTTATCGATGACATCACTTAATGTTATAGAAAGCTTTTCGATATCCAATATAGCTTTTTGGATTTCCATCTCTTTTAGTTGTTCTTCTAGAACCATACCTTTTTTAGCTTTGCTGCTTTCTTTTTCTAAATATTTTAATCTATCAATTTGGGAAACAAGTATATCTTCAATTCTTAGTAAATTTTCATTAGTTTGCTCTAGCTTTTTTACACTTTGTTCTTTGATATATTTTTGTTTAGAAATTCCAGATGCCTCTTCGAATAATTCTCTTCTATCTTCACTTTTTGATGACAAAATTTCATCGATTTTACCTTGACCTATTACAGAATATCCTTCTTTTCCGATTCCTGTATTTAAAAATAGTTCCTTAACATCTTTCAAACGCACTTGGTTTTTATTGATATAATACTCACTCTCGCCCGTTCGGAAAACTCTTCTAGTTACAGTGATTTCTTGATAATCAATGTCTTTCCATAAGTCATTTTCAAATGTAATCGAAACTTGTGCAAAGTTAACAGCTTTTTCCTTTTGGGTTCCTGCAAATATAACATCCTGCATTTTATTACCACGTAAATTTTTTGCAGATTGTTCTCCTAAAACCCATAATATGGCGTCGGAAATATTTGACTTCCCACTGCCATTTGGCCCAACAATTGCTGTAATGGGATTATCAAAATTCAATTTTATTTTATCTTTAAAAGATTTAAAACCTTGTATTTCAACCGATTTTAATCCCATAGACTTACCTCTTTTTCGATATTTATAAATATATTTTTCAAATCAATATCAACTCGATTAGTGTGATTTATCAATATAAAATTATTATCTGAATTGCAATATTTTATATTTTTAAATCCATATTTCTCTGAAAAATATTTTTTATTTTCTCTATTATATCCAACAAAATTATTTAATATATTTGGCTTTACATGTATTTCTAAAGTTTCAGGATTATTATCTTCTAAAATATAATCTACAACTTTCCTGTACAAATTATCTTCTACAAGTTGTCTGTAATTCGGATGAATTGCTCCTGCAATTACATCTTCGCCTTCTTTTATGTTATCAGTATTTAATAAACCTAGTCTAATAACCGGTATGTTAGCGTTGATAAATTTCAAATATATTTTGGTACTCTTTTCTACCGAATCATGTAAATTTTCAGGAATATATTTATTCTTATTAGTATAAGTTTCGAGCATTGTGTTTTTAATCACCAAAGTTGGATATATTCTTACGAAATCTGGCTTTAACTTAATTAATTCTTCTGCGGTATACATGTCCATCTCAGATGTAGACTTATATAAACCTGTCATCATTTGAAGCCCCAATTTGAATCCAAATGATTTGATAAGCTTCGTAGACATCTTAACGCAACTACTATTATGGCATCTTAAATTAGCATCTAATACACTATTAACCATTGATTGAACTCCCAATTCTATGGTTTCTACGTTAAATTCTTTAAGAATATTTAAAATATGTTCATCAATGTAATCAGGTCTTGTTGAAAGTCTTATTGATCTAACTTTACCGTCTTCAATAAATTCATTAGCAATTTTTAAATAGTCAATCATTGCAGATTCTTCAATACCTGTAAATGATCCACCGTAGAAAGCTATTTGGATTTGCTCTTGAGACTTATCCGGAAAGTTTGCAAGTTGGCTTTTAATTTCGTCTCGTATCTCATCTTTTTTAACAACTTCAACATAATTTGTTATTTTACGTTGATTGCAAAAAATACAATCATTGGGACAACCTAGGTGAGGTATAAACAATGAAACAATGTAATTTTTTTTACTCATCTATAACCCTTAACTTAATCAAGGCATTTCTTGCAGCGTCCTGTTCTGCATGTTTTTTTGAAGACCCAAATCCAGACCCGATTACTAAATTACCTTCATAAACATCAACATAGAATTTCTTATCGTGATCCGGTCCTTCTTCTTTAACAATCTTATATTTTAATTTATCTCTCGACTTTTTTTGATTGTTTTCTTGTAACATAGTCTTATAATCAATAAAACTAGACTTTGTTTCTATTTCAGCTATGAATAGACTTTTAAACTTATTTTCTACAATTTTAAAAGCCGATTCATAACCAGAATCTAAATATATAGCACCAAATACTGCTTCAAATGTGTCGGCAAGTACACTAGGCTTTTCGCTTCCACCCGAAATAAATTCACCATGGCCCATCATTAAGTATTTACCTAATTCTAAATATTTAGCCATATTTGAAAAAGATTTTTCACATACCATTTGACTTCTAATCTTAGTCATAGCACCTTCTTTTAATGAAGATTTACTATTATATAAGAAATCACTGACTACTAAATCTAAGACTGAATCTCCTAAAAATTCCAATCTTTCATTAGAAATGTTTTTATATGCCTTGTTCTCATTGCCATATGAGCTATGAAAAAAAGCCAGGTTTAACAGATTAATATCTGTAAACCTGTAATCTAATTTTTCTTCTAGTTCATGTAGCTTTTCAATTCTAGCTTTATCCACTTTTATTTTCCTTGTGCCCTTTCGATCTCATTAACTACATCTTCTACATTTTTTAATTCTGATAATTTTTCATCATCAAGCTCTATATCAAATTCTTCTTCTACGTCCATCACTATTTCTAATAAGCGTACTGAATCTGCTTGCAAATCTTCTACAAATCTTGTTTGTTCATCTATATCATCTCTGTTAAATTCGTTTTTCAACCCTTCAACAACTTTTTCATAAATTTCTTTATTCATTAGTTAACTCCTTTTTTAATTTATCCGTAACATCTTCTTCAATAAATTTTATCAAAGTTAAAATACCAGACATAATAGCATTCCTATTTGATGAACCATGAGCTTTAAATACAGGCTTTTTAGTTCCTAAAAATGGTGCTGAACCTACACTGTTATAATCAATTCCAGAACTCATTGATTTAATCATTGGAATAATAATTTGTTGTGATTTTTCATCAAGCTTAGATAATTTTGACTTAGCCAATGTTTTTATAAACTCAACAGATCCTTCTATTGTTTTTAAAAGAATATTTCCTGAAAAACCATCAGTCACCACAACATCAAAATCACCTTTTAATACATCTCTCGCTTCAACATTTCCTTTGAAGTAAGGATAATTTGATAATTTTTGGTATGTTTCTAGCCTTAATGAATCTCCCTTATGTTCTTCGACTCCTATGTTTAATAATCCTACTTTGCAATCTTCTTTTCCTAAAATATTTTTAGAATAAACATATCCCATTTTTGCAAATTGCTCTAATAAATCAGATGTAACATCAACATTTGCACCTACATCTAATACTACTACTTCACCCTTTAGGCTAGGTACTGTTACCATTAAACAAGGTCTAGATACATTATCAAGCCTTTTTGTTATAAGTGTAGCTCCTGTCAATAAAGCTCCTGTAGATCCTGTTGATAAGAACCCATCGTAATCTTCGTTCAGTAAATCAAAGCACTTTCTCATACTTGAATCTTTTTTGGATCTTATTGCTTTTGTTGGTGATTCATTATTTTCAATAGTTTCTGTAGCATTTACAAAATCTATTTTTTCTTCAAATCTTTTATTTACAATATTTCTATTTTCTTCTTCATTTCCTACTATTGTCAAGTTAAAATCTTTTTTTTCAAGGGCCATTATAGCTCCTTCTATTAATTCTGATGCTCCCTTATCGGAACCCAAAGTATCTAATAAAATTTTCATACTTCACCTCTAGTATATTCTATCACAATATTGTATGTTATAACATCAAACAAATAAAAAAGCCGCTTAATGTTAATTAAACGGCTCTCTTTTGATTAGTTTTGTTCTGAATTATCTACAACTTGTTTTCCATCATAATGCCCACATTCTTTACATACTCTGTGAGGTAATTTTGGAGATCCACAATTAGGACATGTAGTTATAGTAACTCTTGGTAATTTATACGAAGAAGCTCTTCTTTTATCTCTTCTAGTTTTAGAAGTTTTTCTCTTTGGTACTGCCATGCTACACCTCCTTAAGGACTTCAGTCCTTAAAATTTATACAAACAACGTAGTTAATTATAATATAATAATGTTAAGTTGTCAATAAAAATATTATTATTTTGCTAGTTCTAAAGTGTCTCTAGCAATCATTAATTCTTCATTAGTTGGAACAACATAAACTTTAACTTTTGAATCATCAGCTGATATTAAAGCTTCTTCACGAGTGTTGTTCTTTTCTAAATCTAATTTAACTCCTAATTCTTCAAATGTATCTAAGATGTCTTTTCTCATTGATGAAGAATTTTCTCCGATACCACCAGCGAAGCAAATTGCATCAACGTGACCTAATTCAGCCATATATCCGCCAATATATCTCTTTACTCTTTCAATAAACATATCAAGTGCTAATTGAGCTCTATCATTTCCTTTTTCAGCTTCTTCTTCTAAGTCTCTAAAGTCTGAACTAATTCCAGAAACTCCTAATACACCAGATTTTTTATTTAAAATTTGGTTCATTTCATCAGCTGAATATCCTTTTTCGTTCATTAAGAATGTCATTACTGTTGGATCCAAATCTCCACTTCTAGTTCCCATTAAAAGACCTTCCAATGGTGTAAGTCCCATTGATGTATCATAGCATTTTCCGTTTTTAACAGCTGCTATAGATGAACCATTACCTAAGTGAACTGTTATAATGTTAATATCTTCTTTACCTAATAATTGTTGAGTTCTTAAAGTAATATATCTGTGGCTTGTTCCGTGGAATCCGAATTTTCTTAATCTGTAATCTTCATAGTATTCGTAAGGAATAGCATACATGAATGTTTTAGCTGGCATTGTTTGATGGAATGCAGTATCGAATACAGCTATGTTTTTCTTTCCAGGAGCTAATTTTTCACAGGCTTCAATTCCCATTAAGTTAGCTGGATTGTGAAGTGGTCCAAATTTGATAAATTCTCTGATCTTGTCTTTTACTTTGTCGTCAATAATGCAAGATTCAGTTAATTTGTCACCGCCGTGTAGTACTCTGTGACCAATAGCAGAAACTTCATCTAAGCTCTTTATAACACCATATTTTTCGTCTAATAAAGCATCGAAAACATGGTTAATGGCTTCAGTGTGATCTTTCATTGGTTCTTCTACTACTAATTTTTCCCCATTAACTTTATGAGTTAATTTAGAACCTTCGATTCCAATTCTTTCTACTAATCCTTTACATAATACACTTTCATCAGTCATATCAAATAATTGATATTTTAATGAAGAACTACCACAATTGATTACTAATACTTTCATTTTTTCCTCCTAATTTTTACCTAATTTACTTTCTTTTCCATGAATCAGTCTATTTATATTTGATCTATGCTTAAATAATGAAATTATTCCGAGCAAAATATAAATTAAACCAATGTAAAAGTCTTTTCTGATGTAAATTAATCCATATATAACAGCTGAAATACATCCCAATACACTTCCTAATGAAACATACTTGGTCATAAGTACAACTATTAAAAACAATATTAATAAAATTAAAACTTGTAAAGGTTGAGCAAACAATAATACACCAAAAGATGTAGCGATGCCTTTGCCACCTTTAAAATTATATAAAACTGGTAATATATGTCCTATTACACACAAAAGCCCACATACTAGTATACCTAAACTTCCATAAAATTTAAAGCCTAAATACGCACATAATAATCCTTTGAAAAAATCTATCAAGAATGTTGCTAAACCAACCTTTACTCCATACACTCTCAAAGCGTTAGTTGCTCCTGCGTTTTTACTTCCATAGTTTCTTATATCTTGTTTGTAAACCAACTTTGAAATAGCAATAGATCCACTAATATTACCTATAAAATAACATACTATACCAAGGATTATTAAATATAAATAATTCACTATTTTCCCCTAGTCTTAAATTCAAATTGCAATGGAACACCTTCAAAGCTGAAGTTTTCTCTTAGTTGATTTTCGATATATCTTTGGTACGAAAAATGCATCAAATCATTTCTGTTGATAAACACCAAAAATTTCGGTGGTCTAGCTTCTATCTGAGTAATATAAAAGATTTTCAAGCGAACACCTTTATCTGATGGTGGCGGATTTAATAATACAGCTTTTGATATTACATCATTCAAAACACCTGTACTGATTCGCATAGAATAATTATTATCTACTTTTTCGATTTCGGTAAACAAAGTATCTATTCTTTTATTTTCTTTTACACTAATAAAAACAATAGGAACATACATTACAAATCCTAATTTTGTTCGTATATCTTTTTTGAAATCATTCATAGTGTTGGTTTGTTTTTCAACAAGATCCCACTTATTTACAAGAATAATCATAGCTTTCCCTTGGTCATGAGCATACCCTAATATTTTAGTATCTTGCTCACTGACACCTTCAGTGGCATCTATCATTAGAACGCAAATATCTGACCTATCAATTGCTGACAAAGTCCTGACAACAGAGTATCTTTCAACTTCCGTGTCAATTTTTTTTCTTTTTCTTAGACCTGCTGTATCTATGAATATATACTCATTTCCTTTGTAATTAATTTTGGAATCTATTGCATCTCTCGTTGTACCTGCAATATCTGTAACTATCATTCTTTCTTCGTTCAATAAGTTGTTGATTAAAGAACTTTTACCAACATTCGGTTTTCCAATCAGACAAACTTTCGTAATATCATCATCAGATTCTGTATTTGAATTATCATCAAATTTAGACACCACAGCTTCAAGTAAATCTCCAAGTCCCATTGAATTTGAAGCACTTATTGGAAATATTTCATAAAATCCTAGATTGTAAAAGTCATAAACATTGTCTTGTTGTTTTATATGGTCAATTTTATTTACAACTAAAATTACACTTTTTTTTGTTCTTCTAAGCATATCTGCAACTTCCATATCAATTGGAGTTATGCCTTGTTTACCATCTACCATGAACAAAATTACATCTGCAGTTTCAATCGCAAGTTCAGTTTGTTTTTTTATATTTTTAGTTATAATCTCATTACTTTTAGGTTCCAAACCACCCGTGTCTACGACTGTAAAATATTTATTTTGCCACTCAGCTTCCATGTACAATCTGTCTCTTGTAACACCTGGATCATCTTGAGTTATGGCGATTCTTTTTTTAATTAATTTATTGAACAATGTAGATTTTCCTACATTAGCTCTTCCTACAATAGCAACAACTGGTTTTGCCATGTTATCACCTCATTTCTCTATAAATGATACCATAAAATGTGTCAAATATACAATAATTCATCAAAAAATAAAGCTAATACTAAACATTAGTCTAGTATTAGCTTGAAATTTTATCTATTGATTGGGAATTGTTTCATCAATTCAACAACATCATTTTTGATTTCTTCAGCAGGTCTGCGTTTCTTTAATGCATCTATCATAAATTCAGCAACTTTTGTAGCTTCTGCTTCTTTCAAACCTCTAGTTGTAATAGCTGGAGTACCAATTCTTATACCACTAGTTACAAATGGTGTTTCAGGATCGTTTGGAATAGTATTCTTATTAGTTGTAATATTAACTTCACTCAATACATTTTCAGCTTCTTTACCTGTCATACCGAAGCTTCTGCAGTCGATTAATAATAAGTGATTGTCTGTACCACCAGAAACTAATCTTACATCATTATCTAAGAAAACTTTTTCCATTGCTTTTGCATTCTTCAAAATTTGATGAGTGTATTCTTTGAATTCAGGTTGTAAATCTTCTTTAAAGCATACTGCTTTTGCTGCGATAATGTGTTCTAATGGACCACCTTGGAATCCTGGGAACACTGATTTATCTAGTAATTTTTTATGTTCTTCTTTGCAAAGAATAGCTCCACCTCTTGGTCCTCTTAATGTCTTGTGTGTAGTTGTTGTTACAAAATCTGCATAAGGAACTGGGCTTGGATGATCCCCTGTAGCTACTAATCCAGCAATATGAGCCATGTCTACCATTAAATAAGCGCCAACTTCATCTGCAATTTCTCTGAATTTTTTGAAATCTATAATTCTTGGATAAGCTGATGCACCAGCTACGATTAATTTTGGTTTATGCTTTAAAGCTAGCTCACGAACGTTTTCATAGTCGATAGTTCCAGTTTCAGGATCTACCCCGTAATCTACGA
Organism: Finegoldia magna ATCC 29328; assembly: GCF_000010185.1. Classification (NCBI taxonomy): domain Bacteria; kingdom Bacillati; phylum Bacillota; class Tissierellia; order Tissierellales; family Peptoniphilaceae; genus Finegoldia; species Finegoldia magna. Next base: position 924,519 of record NC_010376.1, read on the forward strand.
AGTTATAGAATTTACCAGACATATTTACTGGTGATCCGTGAGTTAAGTGTCCACCTTCTGTTAATCTCATACCCAATACTGTGTCACCAGGTTTTAACACTGCAACATATACAGCAATATTAGCATTGGCACCGCAATGAGGTTGAACGTTAGCATGATCTGCGTTAAATAATTTTTTTAATCTATCTATAGCTAATTGTTCTATTTTATCAACATGTTCACAACCGCCATAATATCTTTTACCAGGATATCCTTCAGCATATTTGTTAGTTAATTCAGTTCCCATAGTTTCAAGTACTGCTTTTGAAACAAAGTTTTCTGAAGCTATCAATTCAATATGTTCTTCTTGTCTTTTGATTTCATCATTAAGATATCCGAAAACCTCTGGATCAAAATTCTCTAAATTTTGTCTACAATTATTCATACAAACCTCCAATTATTTTCGTGATATGAACTAAGTCCTTATCAACAAATTTTTTATCTATAAATTTTACAATTATATAGCCAATTAGTAATCCTACTAGCCCTATACCGAAAGATGCTAATTCAAAATTTCCTATCTTATTTTCTAAAATAGAATAAGATGATATAAGAGCAATTAGGAAAAATGTTAAAGGCACTAGATACAGCAATGCAGTATATTTAAGCATAGAAGAATCGTCACCAGAAATTTGGACTCTATCTCCTACCTTTGCACTTATATAATTTGCACATTCGATAACTTGTGTTTGATGTTCACAACCCGAACATTTGCTGCAGCCTTCGCCACCACATGCACCTTTTCTAGTAATTAGAACAGATGCTTTGGTAGATTCAGTTTTTATAACCATTCCTTCTTTTGCCATAAAAAATTACCTCAATTCTTGAATAACGTACGATGCAATCATTAGTCCAACACATGAAGGGACAAAGCTAATGCTTGCTGGAGCATTTCTTCCGTTTGCAGATAAAACTTCTCCCGACCTTTTTTCATCGGACCAAATGCATGTAAGCTTGTTAACGTTTCTTCTTTTTAGCTCTTTTCTCATTACTTTAGCCATTGGACAAGTGTGGGTCTTTTTAATATCCGTAATTCTAAAAAGAAAAGGATTTAGTTTTGATCCAGCACCCATAGAACTTATTAATTTAATATCGTTTTTATAACAGTACTCAGCCAAATCTAGCTTTGCTGATATTAAGTCAATAGCGTCTATAACATAATTATAATCTTTAAGATTGAAAAAATCAACAGTAGATTTATCAAACTTTTCCCTAAACTTAATAACTTTGCAATTCGGATTAATTTTATGAATTCTTTTTTCAAATTCATCCACTTTATAATTTCCAACAGTATCTTCCAAAGCAATAATTTGACGATTGATGTTTGTTATATCTATCGTATCATAATCTACTATTGCTAATGTTCCTACTCCACATCTAGCCAAAGCTTCTATAACAAAACCTCCAACTCCGCCGCAGCCAATCACAGCTACTTTGGAGTTTATGATATTTTCGAGGTCATTTTCACCTATTAGAAGTTTTGTTCTTTCAAATCTTTTGTCCATACTAATCTAATTTAATGTGAATTTCTTTAAGTTGTTTTTCGTCAACATTTGTTGGAGCACCAGTTAATAAATCTGTAGCAGATTGTGTCTTAGGGAATGCTATAACATCTTTGATATTATCAGTTCCAACTAATAGCATCATAAGTCTGTCCATACCGTAAGCTAATCCACCATGTGGAGGTGTTCCATAGTTAAAAGCTTCAACAAAGAAACCAAATTTATTTTCAATCATTTCTTCAGTTAATTCTAGTGCTTCGAACATTTTCTTTTGCAAATCAGAATTGTTAATTCTGATTGAACCACCGCCGATTTCGTCTCCATTACATACAATATCGTAAGCCTTAGCTCTTACTTTTTCCTTGTCAGTTAATAAATATTGTATGTCTTCTTCTTTTGGCATTGTAAATGGATGATGCATTGCTACAAATCTATTTTCTTCTTCGTCATATTCAAACAATGGGAAATCAACTATCCATACAAATTCAAAAGTATCATTGTCAACCAAATTCATATCTCGTGCGATTCTATTTCTTAATGCACTTAATCCGTTAAATACAACATCATTTTTATCTGCTAAAATAAATATCAATGCATTTTCGTCTTCTTTTGTAGATTCAATTATTGAGTTCAATTCTTCATCAGATAAGAATTTTTTAATTGAAGATTGAATTTCTCCATCGTGAACTCTAATCCAACTTAACCCTTTAGCTCCGTATTCTTTCACAAATTTTTCTAATTTGTCAATTTTCTTACGTGAGTATTCACTTTCGTAATTACCTATATTGATGCATCTAACGCTCTTATTCTTTTCATTACAGCTTGAAAATACTTTGAATTCTGAATCTTTTACTAATTCAGTAATATTCTTCAATTCAAATCCAAATCTCAAATCAGGCTTGTCGCATCCATATCTTTCCATTGCTTCTGAGTAAGTCATTCTTTTAATAGGAGTTGGAATATCAATTCCTCTGATTTCTTTGAAAAGTTTTTTAATCAAGCCTTCATTAATTGTCATTACATCTTCTTGATCCACAAAACTCATTTCCATGTCCACTTGTGTGAATTCTGGCTGTCTATTTGCTCTTAAATCTTCATCTCTAAAGCATTTTACAATTTGATAGTATCTGTCCATTCCACTTATCATAAGAAGTTGCTTCATTAATTGTGGCGATTGTGGTAGTGCGTAAAATCTATGTTCATTTACTCTACTAGCTACTAAATAATCTCTGGCTCCTTCTGGAGTGGGCTTTCCTAAGACTGGAGTTTCAATTTCATAAAATCCATTTTCATCTAAATATTCACGAATTAATTTATTAGTTTTGGCTCTTAGTTTTAGATTATTTTGTAATTTAGGTTTTCTTAAATCCAAATATCTATATTTTAATCTAACAGCTTCTTGTGCATTATCATCATCTTTAATGTAAATTGGAGGAACGTTAGCTGTATCCAAAACAATTAGTTCATTGGCTATAACTTCAATTTCTCCAGTAGGAATGTTATTGTTTTTTGATTCTCTTTCTCTAACATCACCTTTTACACACAAAACATATTCACTTTTTACATCTTTTGCTTTATCAAAAATCTCTTTGTTATCGTCTTTTATAGCTATTTGAGTTATTCCTGTATTATCTCTCAAATCTATAAATATAAGAGATCCCAAGTTTCTTTCTTTTTGAACCCATCCCATAAGAATGACTTCTTTGTTTACATCACTTAATCTCAACTCCCCACACATGTGAGTACGTCTAAGATTTCCCATACTATTCATAAAAACCTCCTAAAATAAAAAACTCGTCCTTATGATAAGGGACGAGATAAATCGCGGTACCACCCTAATTAGGTAAACCTCACTTTAATTTATAACGCTATTAAGCGGAAAATTCGACTCAAAAATGTCTGCAATTACTATGAATAATAAGTCACACCAACCCTTATCTCTCTGAAAATCAATCATAATGCGCTCTTTTTATCTTTGTCTTTACAATAAAAATTATATTCAAAAAACTTTGAATTGTCAAACTATCTATTTTTTCTTCTATTTTTATAAAAAGCTATGATTTCGTTTAGCTCATCAACTTTTAATATTATGATACAACTTAAATAACTAATTCCGGCAACAACTATCGACATCATTAGAGATAATGTATTTGAGAATCTTATATTTGTAGTTTTAAATGTAATATATGATAGAGCTCCCATTATCAAAGACGATATTAACATTTTAAAAATATTTACAAAAGATGATTTTGTAGAACTAAAATCCCCAATTTTTTTGTGCAATCTAATTATAATCATTGCTGCTCCAATAAGATTTGCGAAACTAGTTGCTACTGCTAATCCAACTAAACCTAAAATTCTTGATAAAATTATATTTCCTATAATATTTATCACAACCATTATTACAGAATTAATCGTAGGAGTTTTTGTATCATTCATGGCATAAAATGATTTCGACAAAATATCTCTGATAGCTGTTCCTATAATTCCAAGAGCATAGAAGAACATGCAAACTGATGTCATGTCAACATCATTCATCGTAAATGCTCCCCTAAAAAATAACATCTTTGTAATTGGATACGATAAAACCAAAAGTCCTATTGTGGCCGGAATTACTAAAATACAAATCATAGACATTGATTTCATGATGCTATCTTTCATTTTATTCAAATCATTTGCGATAAAATTTCTTGATAATTCAGGATATACGATAACTGAAATATTCGCTATGACAATTCCCGTTACAAATTCAATCAATCGTGATGCATAATTTAAAATAGGTATACCATTAGCTGAAACTGTTGATGCTATCGATTTATCAACCATAACATTGATTTGATTAACTGACACTCCTAAAATTATTGGTATGGACAATAATACAATCATTTTTACATTTTTATCAGAAAAATCTAGAATCTTATGATACTTAAATTTTTTTCTTTTTGTTATAAATACGTATGGCAAATATTGAAGTGCATTTCCCAATAGCAATCCTATCCCAACTATCATATTATTATCGTATTTATTGGAAATTACAAGAGCTAGAATTATAAAGAAATTCATTATAAACCCTTGTAGATTTTGAACCACAAAGTGATTATTTGCATTCAAATAACCTTTGAATACACAAGACATTATGGATGGTATCATTGACAGTAAAGTCAATCGCATAAATTTAATAGTTAATTCTTTTGTGTATCCAGTAAACCCAGGCGCAAAAATCTTAATTACCGATGGTGTAAAAATTTCAAGCAATACTATTAATGCTAAAATTATAATAACTACTATATTATTAATATTTGATGTAAATATATCTCCTTCTTCTTTCCCTTTTTCATGTACAATTTTATTGTATATTGGAATAAAAGATGTAGAAATCCCTGCTGAAAACAAGCTTACTATTGTAATTGGAAGTATTTGCGAAACTAAAAAAGCATTAGCAACTGGACCATTCGTTGGAAAAAAATAAGCTAGTGTAGTTTCTCTTACCAATCCCAAGACTTTCGATAGTAGCGTGATGATCATAAGTAAAATTGCAGTCTTTTTCATAAGTATCTCCTGTTTATATTTAAAAAATTTGTTGATTGTGATATTATTTATACTATAGATAATAACACAGGTCTAACGATAATTAAAGGTGATAATATGAATATAAGATTATTGATAAAAAAATTGGATAAATTTGTGGACTCATCAGATATAAAAATTTTAAATGATATTAATAATATTTCTTTAAATTCTATTTCTGATCAAAAAAACACCTTATCCATTATTGAATACGACAAAAATATTGTGTGTCCTAAAAACTCTAATATTCTCTTTTTGAAATCTCAAGATAAATTTTTAGAAAATGAAAATTCAAATATTATTTATTCCAGAGAAGAAGATATTTTTAAAGTTTACGACATTGTAAATGGATTTTTACGCGAAAATTCCGAGTTCTATAATAGAATTCACAATACAATTTCAAACCGTGAGGCCGTTAATAATTTGCTTTTAATCATAAAAGATTATTTCGATGTAAATGTGTGTCTTTTGAACTCAAACAAAAAGTTGTTACTAAATACATTTGATTTCTCAACTATCAAAAAGATTTATCCATTGGAGATAAAAAAGAAAAGCTTGAGTAAATTATATGGATATCTTGCCTTTGAAACTATTGAAGATGAATATGATTTCGAATTTAAAAAAATTTCCAAGATAATTTCAACATACATTTATAACAACGTAAATGGCCTGATAAATTCAAAAGAAGACATATATAGCACTATTAAGAATTTGATTTCTGGAAACATTACTGATAAAGACGAAGAAAATATTGCAAATATAGGTTGGAAAACGGATGACAAATACGATATTAATGTAATTAAAATTGAAGGTGGGTTATTTAAATACCAAGACATGTTCTCACATGGAAATAGGTTTGTGTTGGATTATCCAATGTATATGTATTCTGTGTTGCAAGAAGGATATCTTGTCTTATTAACTAATAATAAAATTAAAGATGTATCATCAGTAAAGACAAATCTAAACTTTTTCATTGAAAAATACGATTTAAAAAGTATTAAATTATCACTAAAAAACAATTTATTCAATTTAAAAAAAGCTTATGATTTATCTAGAAGAATTTTAGAGAACAATATTGAATTAACTGAAAACATAAACGATAATTGCTGCAAGATAATTTATGATTTGATGTGCTTAGATTCTGAAATCGAAATCTTGGTTCCTGAATTTATTTACAAGCTTAAATATGACGATATAAATAACGGTACAGACCTTCTTAGAACATTATACTTTTACCTTGTAGAAGAACGATCACTAATCAAAGCATCTCAAAGGTTGAATGTTCACAGAAACTCCATTGTTTACAGAATAAATAAAATCAATGAATTAGTTGATATTAATTTAGATAATTATAAAGCAAGAAAAAACATAATAAGTGCCTTGGAAATAATCGACAGATTAGACAATACGCTAAAAATAACAGAAGAAGACATTTAATTGTCTTCTTCTATTTTTTGCAATAATTGCATTGCCATATTAAATATATCTTCGTGCACATCGTCATACGAAACTAATGTCGATAATGTATCTTGTGCTTGTTCTACCCTATTACAATTAAGCTCAATTACTGCTTTATTGTACAATAAAATTTCATTATCTGTATGAATTTTTAATCCTCTATTTAAAACTTGAATTGATTTATCAAAATCATAATCATTAAAGTAAGCCACAGACATATCGTTGTACAAATCAACGTGATCAAATCCCATATTTTCTGATTTTTCAAAATATTCTATAGCTTTATCTAATTCATTCATATTTAAGTAACATTTGCCCATTAAATAAACAATTCTAGAATTCTTTTCAAGTTTTTCGAAAATTTCAAGAGCTTTTTGTGGTTTTGAGTTGATTAAAGTTGTAGCAAAATCCAAATCTCTTAATGGCTTTATATCATCCATTAAACGTTCAACTTCATTAATGACAATTAACACTCTTTTTTCATCGTAATCGTTAGGTAGAGTTGCCATTTTATGTGTATTTTTTAAATAATCATAAGCTTTTATATAATTGTGATTTAATAATTCTAAGTTCGCAAGTTCTACATAATTTAAGAAAAAGTCTGGATAATTTGCAACATTTTCATTTAGAACTCTGAATGCTTCTTCTATAAAAATACTAGAATTAAACTCATCTTCAAGAGCCATTAACCTCAAACAATACGCATAGTAATAGGCATTATCCGGGATATCAGATTTTAATATATCATTTGTTCTAAAATAAATAACAGCTTCTTTTGGATTAGAAATCTTTTCAACTCCCATAGATATTATTGATTTTTCAATTTCAGGAAATATATTGTACATAATATCTGTGTAATTAACACAGTATTTGAATGTTCTATCATAAGCTATGTTATAAATCATACCTTTAATTATTAATTCCAAATCAAAGTTTTTGACGAAATCATTATTCTTTACTCCGTCTAATAAATCTTTTTCTAAAACAGGTAGTGGTATATCTTTATCAATATAATCATTTGATTCTAATAAATTCACATAAACCAACTGATTCATAAATTTACTGAAATATTCATCAATCTTATTTATCATTTACTTTTCCCCCGTTTCTAAAATTCTGTACAAATTAGCCCTATACAACATGAATAAAGAAATGAACATCAAGAGTAATCCAAATTTTATGATTGACACAATTTCATTTGACATTATAAAGTCTTCAAATGTGTAATTCTTCATAATCAAATTATACAAAATTGCAAAAATCGCAATATTAGGTATATTCCATGTTAAAAAATTTTTAAAATTAAATTTTAATGATGTGCAAATCGATTTATAAAATTCTTCGTCAATCATGTAAAGTGTCTCCACTAAAGGATTAAATATTAATAAAAGAACAATTACTGCTCCCTCGTATTTTTTTAAGAAAAAATACAACAACAATAAAATTCCTCCATTAAAAGCGACCTTTAACATTAATTTGGGAATAGTAATTGGTTCTATTTGATAGTTATCTCTTGTATGAACCGAAATACTAAGCATATTTAAAAGGATACTCAACAGAAATGTAACCAAAACCGCTATTATCACGCTTGATATTTCTTTAGATACAGATAATCTAAACAAAATATTATTAGACATATTTAACGATAATTTAATTACAATCATTGATGCAAAAATCAACGGAAAATATTTAATTGTATGTGCGGTTCTTGTAAAAGAATTTTTGATTATTTCTATAAATGAGTCCATTATTCTCCCTACATTCTAACCGGTGCTTCAATTCCTAATAAACTCAAAGATAATTTCAAACATTTGTTAACACAATAAGTTAAATATAATCTTTGGTATTTTAATTCATCTTCTACAGTGTTGATTGGACAATTTGCATAGAATTTGTTGAAAAGTTTAGCTAATTCTACAGTATAACGCGTCAAGAAAGAAGGTTCGTATTTCTCAGTTGCATTTAATAAAACTTCATCAAATTTTGATAAGTGTTTTACAATGTCGATTTCTGTATCGTCAACTAATAAATCAAATTTGCTATTGTCTTTTAATTCAAATTCTCCCTTGTCTAATATAGAACAGCTTCTTGCAAATGTATATTGTGTATATGGTCCAGTTTCCCCATCAAAATTCAAAACTTGATCCCAATCAAAAGTATAATCTTTTATTCTGTTGTTAAATAAGTCTTGGAATATTACAGCTCCAACACCAACTTGTTTTGCAACTTCTTCTTTGTGTTCAAGATTTGGGTTTCTTTCTTCGATAATAGATTTTGTTTTATCTATAGCTCTATTCAAAACATCTTCCAAGAAAATTACTTTACCTTCTCTTGTTTTCATAGATCCATCTTTCATGCTAACCATACCAAAAGAAACATGTTCGCAATCATTCCACCAATCAAATCCCATTTTTTTCAAAACGGCTCTTAATTGTTCAAAATGAAGTTTTTGTTGACTAGCAACAACGTATACATTTTTATAAAAATCGTAAGTTTTTTTACGATACATAGCTGTAGCGATATCTCGAGTTAGATATGTTGATGAACCATTTGATTTTTTAATTAAGACAGGTGGTAGATTTTCATCGTCCAAATTGATAATCATTGCTCCATCGGATTCTTCGAGTAAGTTTTTCTTATCTATAGCTTCAAGTGCATCGCCAATAAATTGTGAATGGAATGATTCGCCATTAAAATTATCAAATTTAACTCCAAGTAAATCGTAAACTCTTTGGAATTCTTTCAATGAAATTTCTCTAAACCATGACCATAATTTCACTGCAGTAGGATCTTTTTTTTCTAATTTATCAAACCAATCACGAGCTTCATCCATGTATGCTTCATCTTCCTTTGCGACTTTATTGTACTTTACATAAAGGTTTAAAAGTTCTTTAATTGGATCGGCATTTATTTTATCTTCGTCTCCCCATTTTAAATAAGCTGAAATCATCATACCAAATTGAGTTCCGTAATCACCAATGTAATTAACGCCTGTTGTGTTAAAATCTTGATGCTTCATAATATTTCTAATTGCATTACCTATTACAGTGGATCGCAAATGTCCAATGTGAAATGGCTTAGCTATATTAGTAGATGAAAAATCTAATACAACATTTTTGCCAACACCTATATGACTACTTCCAAAATCATCTTTAATGGCTTCTGTTAGTACGCTTTCTATTAATTTTGAATTATTTACAAAAAAGTTTACATAAGGACCAACATTTGCAATTTTTTTAATATTTTCATTTTCAAAATCTTTTTTTGCTAACTCTTCTGCGATTAAATTAGGTGCTTTTCTAAAAGTTTTTGCTAATTTAAATACAGGAAACGCGTAATCTCCCATTTCACTATTTGGTGGTATTTCGATTAAATCTGATATTTCTTCTTCAGTTAATCCAGTGTCAAATCCTAGTATTATTTTTTTTACTTCGTCTTTAAAATTTATCATTTTAATCCCCTTATTTTAAATAAATGAAAGTAGCTCCAAGACCGCCTTCATTATATCCTGCATCTTCAATCTTTTTGACTCTTTTATCACTTCTTAAGTATTCTCTGATACCTTTTCTAAGCATGCCAGTACCTTTTCCGTGAATGATATTTACTTTTTTCAAACCAACAATTACACAATCATCAATGTATTTGTCAAGCTCGTATATAGCTTCCTCGATATTTTTTCCTCTTAAATCAATTTCACTTTTAATATCAGAATTAGCTTTGTTTTTTATTATACTTTTAATGCTTTTTGATGATTGAATAACTTCTTTTTCTTTGATTTTTTTCAAATTTTTAACATTGGCATTTATTTTTAATATACCCACTTGCACCAATAAATCACCTTTTTTATCAGGCTCTGAAACAATAGTACCTTGTTGCTCTATGCCTAGAATTTCTACTTCGTCTCCTAATTGAAGTTTTTGTTTCTTGGATGTTTCATTCAAAAGTTTTTTATTAGAACTCTTTTTAATCCTTTTATTAAATTTGTTTTCGACATCATTTGCTACTGTTCTAGCATCAGATTCTTTTTCCAAAAATTTTAATTTATTGATAAGCTCTCGTGACTCTTCCTTAGCTCTCATATAAATTTCATTAGCATTTTCTTTTGCTTCATTTATTATTTTTTCTTTTTCTAGTTTTGTCTTTTCTATTTCTTTTTCGTATCTATCACGAAGTTTCAATAAATCTTCTTTAAGTTCTAATTGTCTTTGTTTATCTTCATCAATTTGCTTCTTTTTAGATTCGATATCAGATAAAACATCTTCAAAATCTTTATCTTCTTGAGATAAAATTTCCTTTGCATTATTAATTATATCATCATCTAGACCAAGTCTTCTAGAAATTTCAAAAGCATTTGATTTACCAGGAATTCCAATCCTCAACTTATAGGTTGGTGATAAAGTGTTTACATCAAATTCCACAGAACCGTTTTTAACATACTTTTCTGTTAACGCGAATATTTTAAGCTGAGAATAGTGAGTTGTTGCAATAGTTCTGATGGATTTATACAAAAAGATTCTTAAGATTGCAATTGCTAGCGCTGCACCTTCCGTTGGATCTGTTCCTGCTCCAAGTTCATCAAAAAGTACAAGAGAATTGAATGTAATATTATTTACAATGTGCACAATATTTTTCATGTGAGCTGAGAAAGTTGATAAAGATTGTTCTATACTTTGCTCATCACCGATATCCGTAAAGATATTATCGAATATTGCAACTTCAGAATTTTCATCTACAGGAATTAATATTCCTGATTGTGCCATTAAAGTTATTAATCCAACGGTTTTAAGCGTTACTGTTTTACCACCTGTGTTAGGTCCAGTTATTACCAATGTATTATAGTCATCGCCTAAATAAATACTTATCGGCACAACTTTTTTCTTGTCTAACAAAGGATGTCGTGCATTTTTAAAATTAAAATATCCATTTGTATTTAATTTTGGATTAGTAGCATCAATTTCTATAGCATACTTTGCTTTTGCAAATATGAAATCTAATTTTGATAAAACATCTTGATCCACAAAAATCGAATCCTTCACATCGTAAACTCTATCAGAAATTTCTTTCAAAATTCTTATGATTTCTTCTCGTTCTTCTGCTTCTAGCATTCTCAATTCGTTATTTAATTCTACAACTTCCATTGGTTCAATGTAAACTGTTTGACCAGAAGATGAATGGTCGTGCACTATTCCTTTGAAGGATGATTTATGTGAAACCTTAACAGGAATTACATATCTATCGTCTCTCATAGTAACGATATTTTCTTGTAATGCTTGGTCATTAGAAGATAAAATACTATTTATTTTGTCCCTAATATTTTCAGTCTTTTGTCTTTTAGTTTGTCTAATTCTTGCAAGATTTCGACTTGCATTGTCACTAATTTCGTCTTCAGAAATTATTGCATTATTAATAGTTGCAACTAAATCTGGTTCTTCTACTAAAGAATCCATCATCGCCATAATCATAGGGCAATTTTCGTAATTTTCGTCAGATTCTCCAGCGTATCTTTTAATATCGTGGACGCTATTCAATATTTGACCAATTTTCAACAAAACTTCTGGAACTATATATCCACCTTTTGATACATGCATAATACTCGCTTTAACATTTATAATCTCATATATCGGAGGATTAGAAAATTTGTAAATCATACTCATAGCTTCATAAGTTTCATCCAAACTTTGTCTGATTTCATCTTCTTCTATCATAGGTTCCAATTTATTAGCAATGCTTTTTCCTAATTTAGACTTGCAAAGTTTTTCTATTTTATTTTTTATTTCATTGTATTCAAGTGTGTTTAATGTTTTTTTGTCCATTTATAAAATTCCTTTTTTAAAATGAAATTCATTAGATTTTCCAGTTGCCTTTTTATTTTTTCTAATTGAGTATAAATTAAAATCTATATCATTCTCATCTATCTTAATTCTATCACAAGAATATATCAAAGAGTAATCATCCTTCCTTACAACTCTATATTTAGAAAAATCTCCTTCAATAAAGCAATCATTAAACTTACAGAATTCACAATTTTTACCGTTACATTTTATAATTCCAGAAAAAGGACAATAAACAGTAACCATATTAATCAAGTTATCTTCAACTACCAACTCAAAATTATAATTTGAATTATCTACAATTTCTTTAATTTCAGATTTGTTTAATTCAACAGATAATGTTATTACATCTATTCCCAAATCATTTAAAATTTTTGCAGAGAAAGTATTAAATACATTCATTTGATAATTACTTACTACAAAATTCGCATTAATATCTTTGGCTATATTGATATCTCCGATATTATTAATTAAAAGTTTGTATACATTATTTTCTTTGCACTTTTTAATAAAATTATCAGTTTTTTCTTGATTCAAAAATCTTGGAACTCTGACAATATATTCTGATGAAATCTTATCGCTATAGCCATTTACTTCTTCTACATAAACAATTTTATTAATTGAATTTTTAGTAGTATTGTTTTCTATTGGATTATTTAAATGTACTAAATCAATGTTTTTTTGTTTTCTATGATTAAAATTAGCTTTTTCGTCCAAATAAAATTCAATAAAATCCCTTCTTACTTGATTTAGCTGACTTTTTGATAAGAATAGTCCAGCGTCTAATACAATCTGCAGTTCAGTAATATTTACTGGGTAATTACCCGTTTTTAAAACTTGATTTCGAATAAATTCATCATCTATAGGCTTATTTTTTGCTTCATCGCAAATTATATTTGTTTTGTATTCGAGTCCATTTACAAATATTTGAATTGGTTTAGATTTCTTACAAATGAATTTTACATCTAAATCAAAACAAACATTTTTTTCTTCATCTGACTTTTCGACTATTTTAATATGACTAACTCTTTTTACATCAGAATTTTCAAGAGCATCAGTTATGTTTTTAAATGAAACGATACTATTTTTCTTGTAATCTTCAGTTAATGTTAATGGAAATGTATTTTTCCCGTTGAAAAGTATAAGGATATCTTTCTTATAAACATCTTCTATAAATTGTATTTTACCTTTTCCAATGATTTTCCCTACTGAGTGTCCTTTAATTTGATTTTTTCTTCCAAGTTCTACATAATCATATCCACTTGTATTATTAATTAAACCTTTTGTAAATCCGCGATTTTTAACTTCATCCAAATAATAACTGCAATTACCGTGGTCTAATTTTTCTCTGTACGATGTTACAACGGAATAAACATATTCTTTGGATTTCATTCTTCCTTCGATTTTTAAACTATCGCAATATTTTGCAATTTCATCGACATTTTCAATAGTACACAAATCTTTTGGACTAAGATAAGATAGTTTTGAATTTATAGTTTCGTTATCTAAAATAATCTTATAATCCTTTCTGCAAGGTTGAGCACATCTTCCTCTATTCGCACTTCTATCTCCATTTAATGAACTCATCAAGCATTGTCCTGATTGACACACGCATAATGATCCATGAATGAAAACTTCAATCTCAATATCACAATTTTCCCTGATATTTTTCAATTCTTCTAAGTCAGTTTCTCTTGCTAATACTATTCTTTTAAATCCAATTTCTTTAGCAATGATTGCACCGTTCAAATTATTAATATTCATTTGAGTAGATGCGTGTAAATCTAATTCAGGAAATAACTTGTTAACAAGATAAGCTAGACCAATGTCCTGCACGATTAGTGCATCAATATCGATATTGTATAATCTGTTTACGTAATCAATAGCCTTGTGGATTTCTGATTGTTTGATAAGAGTGTTTAATGTTACATAAACTTTTACATTTCTTAAATGACAATATTTTACAACTTCCTTAACATCCTCAACAGTAAAATTTTCCGCATAAGCTCTTGCGGAAAATTCTTTTGTTCCAAGATAAATAGCGTCAGCTCCTGCGGATACACTCGCTTTTACCATGTCCCAATTTCCGCAAGGAGCTAATATTTCACTAATCAATGATTTCATCTCTTTGATAATCCATTAAAAGATTTTCTAACTTATTCTTTTCAAAAGCTAGTTTGTTATACTCGTCTTTTAAATCTTTGTATTTTGAATTTAACTCATTATTTTCTGTTTCGTAAAATTCAATTTGCTTTTTTAAATCATCTATAGTTTCCCTTTCTTGTTTAAGTTTACTATTTAAATCTGATGATTTTTTCTCATATTGTGATCTTATATCATTAGAATACTTCTCAGTTTTTTTCTTAATCTCATTTATTTCTTTTTCAGAGTTTTCCTTGATTTCGTTGTATTGCTTAGTCATTTGTTTTAGGTTAGTTTCTTTAATCACTAATTTTTGATACAACTTTTCGCAGTCATTTTTTAGATTTGAATAATCTTTTATAATCGGATCATTTTCATTTTTATAGTCTTTTAATTCAGTTGTTAAATTATCGTGAGTTTCTGCCAAATTCATAAGAGCTAAGATAGTCGCGTTCAAAGTCGTTAATTTTGAATTTCTGTTTTTGCAGTCTTCTATATCTTTATTAATCTTGTCAACTATCTTGTCTGTATCTTCTTTAGATTTTTCAGTAACAATATTGTAAGTTGAACCTTGAATTACAACTTGTAATTTGTTCATATATACTCCTACTTTCTCAATGTTGCATTGAATTTTTGTTCTAATGAATTTAAAATTTCTTCTTGTATTTTTTCAATAATTTTATCTTTTAATGTTTCGTCTTTTGATTGATAAATTATTCTGTAAGCCAAGCTCTTCTTGTCATTATCAACATGTTCACCTTTATATTCATCGAACAAGTAAACATTTTTAATAATGCCATTAGAATGCTTTAGAATTTCTTTTTCTATTTCTATACTTTCCAATTGCCTATCAACTACAAGAGCTATGTCTCTTTCGATTGAAGGATATTTACTAATAGGTGTGTAAATCTTTTTGAAATCCATGTGTTTTATTAATTCTGTAAAATGAATTTCTCCAACATAAACTCTATTATCAAAGTCATAGTTATCTCTTACTTCATAGCTAATTTCACCAAATGTTGCAATTAATTCTCCATTTACTAGAATATCAGCACATCTACCACTATGGTAAGTTTCATTGTCTTTATTTTTTACGATTTCATAATTATTAATTCCCAATTCGTTAAATAACGCCAAAATCATAGCTCTAACATCATAGAAATCATAATCTCCGTACATTCCCAAAGCTAATTTTTTAGTTTCGATTCTTTCTTTTCCAACCAAGTGGAAAGTATTACCCAATTCATAAACACAAATATCTTTAATTTTATTCTTATAATTTTTAGATAAAATATCCAAAATATTTGGTATTATTGTGGATCTCATAACTGAGAAATCTTCTCCCAATGGATTGATTAGTTTGATTAATTTGTCATCATCCATTTGAACCATTGCTTTTGAATAAGATTTAGGACTAATGAATGAATACGATAATACTTCAAAAGTATTCATAGAATACAAAGCCTTCTTTGCATTGTCTATGGCAATTCTTTCTTCGCTTTTGATTCCTCTTTTCAATTTACCAACAAGAGGTTTCGCACCAATTTTTTCAAATCCATAAATTCTTCCGACTTCTTCAATTAAATCTTGATAAATAGATACATCTTGTCTGTGGAAAGGAACTTTTACCATAATATTTTCTTCATCTTCTGAAACTATTTTAAATTCTAATAATTGCAATATATTTTTAATTTCTTCATTAGAAATATTAGATCCTAATAAATCATTACATTTTTTATAAGAAAGTTCCACATCATCAAGATGTTCTTCTTTTGTAATTACATCAATTGAATTATTAATAACTGTAGCATCTGTAATGTCTTCAATCAATTTGCAAACTCTCAGTGAAGCTAAGTCACATAGTTGTTGGCTTACTCCTTTTTCAAATCTTGTAGAAGCATCAGTTCTTAAAGACAATCTTCTTGAAGAAAGTCTAATTGTATCACTGTCAAAACTTGCCGCTTCAATAAGCACATTTTTAGTATCTGATGTAATTTCTGAATCAAAACCGCCCATAATTCCAGCTATACCTAATGTGTTTTCTCCATCACAAATTATAACATCATCGGATAATTCACGTTCAACATCATCTAATGTTGTGAATTTTTGTGAGCCAGACTCTTTTACGACAATTTTTTTATCTGCAATTTTATCCAAATCATAAGCATGGATTGGCTGACCAGTTTCTAACATTACAAAATTTGTAATATCAACTATATTATTTATAGGTCTAATTCCTGATTGAATAAGTCTATTCTTTATCCATTGTGGGCTGTCTGAAATTTTTACATTTTTTACAACTCTGGCCACATAACGTGTGCACTTGTCAGTTTGAATTTCTACTGAATTTACATAATCTTTAATATCGTCTTCAAAGTTTTTAATTTCTATTGAAGGATATTTTATTTTTTTACCGAAAGATGCAGCGTATTCTCTTGCCATTCCCAATACTGACAAGCAATCTGGCCTGTTAGGAGTGATTTCAAATTCAATTATAGGTTCATTAATTTCAAGTGCTTCAGTAATAGTTTCACCAATTTTATTTTCAGATAAAACCGCTATTCCATCTTTGGAGTTTTTATCTACAACAGAAGTTTCAAAACCCATTTCTTCAAAACTTGTCAACATACCAGGGCTCATAATTCCTTTAAGGTCAGCTTCTTTTAAAACAATATTTCCAGGAAGAGTTGCATCTACTTGTGCATAACAAACATACATATCTTCTTTTATATTTTTTGCGCCTGTAACTACTTTTATATCTGAATTTCCTGTATTTAAGGTAACTATAGATAATTTATCTGCATTTGGATGTTTATCAATTTTCTTAATTTTAGCTACGATTAATTTATCATTTAAATATTTACTTTTATCTATAACTGATTCAACGTGACTTCCTGTTTCTGAAAGTCTGTCTGTAATAGTTTTTATTGTTTCGTCTACATCGACGTAATCTTTAAGCCAATTAATAGGTAATAACATACTTCCTCCTAGAATTGTTCCAAAAATCTCTTATCATTATCATACAACAATCTTATATTGTCGATTTTGTGTTTTACCATTGTAATCCTGTCTACTCCCATACCAAAAGCAAATCCGGTATAAACTTCAGGATCAATTCCGCAATTCCTTAAAACATTAGGATGTACCATACCACATCCTAAAAGTTCCATACTCCAACCTGTATCATTGCAACTTGGGCAACCTTTACCTTTACAATCGAAGCAAGTAACGTCAACCTCCATTGAAGGTTCAGTAAATGGAAAATAATGTGGTCTAAATCTTGTTTCAATTTCTTCACCAAACAAGTTTTTAATGAAAATATTTATTGTATCCATTAAGTTAGCCATAGTAACGCCTTTATCCACAACCAAGCCTTCGATTTGATGGAACATTGGAGAGTGTGTGTCATCCACATCATCAAATCTAAAAGTTCTTCCTGCTGAAACCATTCTAATAGGTGGTTTTTGTGCTTTCATCGTTCTAATTTGTACACTTGATGTGTGTGGTCTAAGTACAGTTTTATCATCCAAGTAAAAAGTATCAGATAGTGATCTTGATGGATGATATTTTGGTGAATTCAATAAATCAAATGTATTTTCAACTGTATCAATTTCAGGACCATCTACAATATCAAAACCCATTGTTTGGAACAGATTTTCCAACTGTATTATCGTTTCATTCAATGGATGTTTGTGAGAAATTTCTCTTACACCTCTGTTTGCAGTTACGTCTAATTCTTCTTCTTTTAATTTAATCTTTTTTTGTTCTTGTTTTAATTGTTCAAATTTATTGGATAAAATTTCTTCGATTTCAGATCTAACTTCATTTGCTAGTTGACCCATAACTGGTCTTTCTTCTTTAGAAAGTTTTCCCATATTTCTTAGAACAAGAGTCAAATCTCCTTTTTTCCCAAGAACTTTTACTCTAATATCCTCCAATGATTTTAAATCAATGGCATTGTCTATTAAACCGACAGTTTCTTCTTTAATTTTCAAAATTTCTTCTTTCATTATTTTCTCCTTAAACAATAAAAAAATCTCTCATCCCCTATGGGACGAAAGATTGTATTTCCGCGGTACCACCCAATTTATGATAACATCACTCGTAAGTTTAACGCACTCTATACGACCATAATGGCAATTTCAAAGCGAACCAACAAAATTCAATAAATATGTCGCACCAACCCATATCTCTCTGTATATCTAGTTTTGTATTTTCTTCTTCAACATTTTTAATTATTTTATAATATAACTACTAATTTGTCAATTTTGATAAATAAAACATACTCAAACTAGCAGCTATAGAAGCATTTAATGATTCTGTTACATTATCCATAGGAATTATCAAAAACTCATCAGCGTATTTTTTTATTTCATCGCTAATTCCATTTGCTTCATTTCCAATTATTAGAACGTGCTTTTCTTTGTTTTTAATTTCCAAAATACTTCTTGAATTTTTCTCCAAAGATGTCTCGTATATTTTAAACCCTTTTGATTTATACTTCTCAAGTACATTTATATTTTCATAAGAAATATTCATTCTAAATAAGCTTCCCATAGCACTTCTAATAGTTTTCGAATTATAAATATCACAACTATTATTAGATAGAACAATTTTATTGTAACCAAAAGCTTCAGCACTTCTGATTATAGTCCCCAGATTTCCTGGATCATTGATATTTTCTAAAAAAAGAATTTGATCTGACTTTACATCTTTTTGCTCAATAAAACTAACCACACAAATTATTCCTTCGGGATTATTCATTTCACTGAGACTGTTGAAAGTTTTTGAATCAAAATAGACACATTCATCAAGAAAATTTTCACCTTCTCTTATTATGACTTGTTTGATATTTAAATTTGATTTAATTGCTTCTTGATAAAGCTTGTAGCCTTCTATGACAAATTCATTGTATTTTTGTCTATATTTCTTCTTATAAAGTGATTTTACATGTTTATATATTTTATTTGAAGTAGAGGTTATCATTTTTATCGCCTGTTTCAGTAATCTTATCCAAATCCTCATTTGATCCTATTACTATCAAATAGTCTTCAAACTTAACTGTATAATTTGGTGAAGGGTTAATATTCATTTCCCCATTGTTCTTAACTGCAACAACGTTAATTCCATACTTGCTTCTTATTCCTATATCGATAAAATTCTTTCCAATCCATTCTTTTTTAGGAGTAATCTCCGCAATGGAATAATCATCAGTAAATTCAATATAATCAAAAATTTGATCACTAATCAAACTTTTTGCCAGTCTAACGGCCGAATCATTTTCTGGAATAATTGTCCTGTCTGCACCAACTTTTAGCAAAATATTACCGTGTAACGTATCTTTTGCTTTAGTTATTACCTTTTTAACACCCAGTTTTTTACAAACTACTGTTGACAAAATTGATGCTTCAAAGTTCGAAGAAATAGCAACTATAGCCACATCAAAATTTCCAACACCGACAGAACTCAATGAGTTTTCTGTTAAATGTTCAATGTACACTGCGTGAGTAACAATTCTACTCATTTCATCAACAGTATCTTCATTATTATCTATTAATAAAACTTCGTGGCCTGTATTAGATAGTTCGATAGCACATGCTCTGCCGAATCTACCACAGCCAACAACTACAAATTGTTTCATAATTAAACCTAACCTATTATAATATTTTCGTGAGCTTCTTTATAAGCTTTTTTGTTTTTTGTATTGGATAAAGCATAAAGTATTGTTAAAGATCCAACTCTTCCAATATACATAGTTGAAATTATTAAAATCTTAGAAATACTATTGATTCCTGGAGTTAAGCTTCTAGTTAATCCTACTGTACCAAAAGCACTTACAACTTCGAACACTACATCCAAGTATTTTGCTTTATCTATAACTAAAATTGCAAATGTTACAAATATTACCCAAGCCATTGACAAAGTTATTATTGCTAAAGCTTTTTTAACTTGAGAAAATCTAATTCTTCGATTAAAAACTTCAACATCTTCTTGACCTTTAATTTCGCTCAAAGCTACAATAATCAATAATGCAAAAGTTGTAGTTTTGATACCACCTGCAGTACCTGCTGGGGATCCTCCTATAAACATATTCAAAATAGATAACACGCTTGAACTGTCTAGTAATTTCGATTGATTAATTGATGCAAAGCCTGCTGTCCTCAATGTAATTGCTTGGAAAATCGAATTAGTAATTTTATCGATAAATCCCAAATTCCCAATTGTTCCCGGGTTTGAAAACTCCATAGCAAAAATTAAAATCGAAGTAATAGATAACATCAAAATAGTTGTTGTAAGTACAATTTTTGAATGCAAAGAATATTTTTTAAATTTAAAGTTATTATGTAATACATCAAGTATTACGTTAAATCCAATACCACCTATCACGATCAAAAGTCCAATTATCAATAAAACAAATATATTAGTATTAATATCAATTAATGAATTTGGCCCCAAAATATCAAATCCAGCATTACAGAAAGCTGAAATTGAATGAAAAAAACTATAAAATACTCCTTTAAAACCATATACTGGAACAAATTTTGTCATTAACAAAAAAGCCCCAATTGTTTCAATAGAAAAAGTAGAAATCAGTATGTATTTTATTAGTTTTACCATTCCCTGCATGTCAATACTATTTGTTTGTTCTTTGATAATCAATCTATCTTTTAAAGTGATTCTTCTACCCATGACAAGTGCAATTAATGTTGCAAATGTCATAAATCCAAGTCCGCCCATTTGGATTAATATTATTATAATAATTTTTCCTAAAACGCTCCATGCACTGTATGTTGCAACGGTAACAAGACCTGTTACGCATACTGCCGATGTCGCTGTAAAAAAGCAATCAATATATGGAACTCTTGTTGTATTTTGACTAATAGGCAGTGATAATAGTAAAGATCCTATTATAATCAAAAAAAGGAAACTTAGAATCAAAACCAATGGCGGATTATCTTCTAAATATTTTTTTAAATGTTTCATAAACAAATCATACTACAAAAAAATTTAAAAGTAAAACGAATTTTTAAACATTAAACAAAAAAGAGTTACTTATTTTATTCAAATAAATAACTCTATGATTAAATGAAATTATAATAATTTAATTCCTAATTTATTACACTCTACTAACATTTCCTTTGGCCAGATAGAGGATTGAACTTCGCCTATATGTGCTTTTTGTAAAAAGAACATACAAATTCTCGATTGACCTATTCCTCCTCCAATTGATTGAGGTAATTCATCGTTAAGCAACATTCTATGATATTCTAAATTTTTCCTATCATTGTTTTGTTTTTTATCTAATTGATAAACTAGTCTGTCTTTGTCAACTCTAATTCCCATAGAACTCAATTCAAGACAATTATCTAAAACGGGATTATAAACTAAAATATCTCCGTTTAGACTCCAATCATCGTAGTCCGGAGATCTATCAGAATGAGATTCACCTGATTTTAATGCATCTCCAATTCCAATCAAAAACACAGATCCATATTTTTTAGTAATCAAATTTTCTCTTTCTTCAGGGGTATTATCAGGATACATCTCTTCTAATTCTTCAGTAGTTATAAAAGTAATTTCATCTTTAAGTATTTTTTCATAATCATCGTATGAATTAATTAGCATTGTTTGTGTATCTAAGAAACATTTATATATATTTCTTACAGTTTCCTTCAAAAATTCTAAATTTCTATGTTCATTTGAAATGACTTTTTCCCAGTCCCATTGGTCTACATATAATGAGTGAGTATTATCACATATCTCCGAAGGTCTGATAGCATTCATATCAGTATAAATTCCTTCTCCTACAGGAATATTGTAGTTTTTCAAAGCTATTCTCTTCCATTTAGCTAATGACTGTACTATTTCTAATCTACTCATAGTACCATCTTCCAAAAATTCAAAGCCAACAGGCTTTTCAACTCCATTTAAATTATCGTTGATCCCAGTATTAGCTCTAACAAATAACGGTGCAGATACTCTTGTCAAATTTAAAGTTTCGGCTAACCTATATTGAAAAAAATCTTTAATTATTTTAATTGCTTTTTGTGTTTCTAATAAATCCAAAGAGGACTTGTATCCTTTAGGTATTTGTAATTCCATAATTCTCTCCTTATTAAAAAATTAATCATATTTTATTATTATATCAAACCTGTCCAATATGTAAAATAATTTTTGTGAAAAGAATTACATGAACTAAAAAAAGCACCTTAAAAAGATGCTTTTTGAATTATTCATTCTCGTTTTCTGCAGTTTCCATATTTTCTTCAGTCACTGGTTCAGTCTCAACGGAAGATTGTTTTTCGAATTCTTCATTGTATTTATTGATAACTGCTGTTTCAATTTTTTCTCTTGCTGGAGAACTAATAGGATGAGCTATGTCGCGATATCTATCGTTTCCAACTTTTCTGCTAGGCATAGCTAAAAATAAACCTTCTTCTCCCTCAATCACCTTAATGTCATGAATCACTATCTCATCATCAAAAGTAACAGAAGCGATTGCCTTTAGTCTGTTATCAATATTTAATAATTTAATTCTAACATCTGTAATTTGCATAACCTCACCACCTTGTATATTATTTATATAATTATATCGCTAAATAAGTATTTTGTAAATAAGTGTAAATATTAAGCAAAACATTTATATATAATATATTTTTGTGAGATTAAGTTGTCAGTACTTATTATTCATTTTCCAATTTTAAATAAATATTTTTCAACTTTTCACCGATTCTCTCAACACTTCGTTCTTTAACATATTTATATGCTTCTTCAACAGTAGAATTTTTGCCATTAATTATATTAATAATTTCATTTTTAAACTCTTCATTGGTCTTTGCTTTAATCACTTCTTTACCATCGGTAAACATATCTTCATAAATTTTTATGTCTCTGACCAAAACTTTTATTTTAGATGCAAAAGCCTCTAATAGTACAATTCCTTCAGTTTCTTCTCTTGTCATAAATAGGAACAAATCACTTCCATGATAACAATCTACCAATTCTTTTTGGTCAACATATCCAGCCATAATTACATTATCTGGTCTGTTTTTTATTGCTTTTTTAATGTGAGTAGTTTGGAGTTTAGCATTAGTGTGCCCGAACCAAATAAATTTATATTCTGGAAGTTCTCTTGCAACTTCTATAAAATCGTCAAGTCCTTTTCTCTTCATCAAATGACCCACAGAAATTATAACTTTATCATCATCTTTTAAGTTATATTTATCGCGAAATCTCTTTCTGCTATTTTCATCACCCTTGAATTTATCTAAATCAATACCATTTGATAGATTGTATATTTTTTTATTAATCCCATACCCTTCGAGTATATTTTTAGAATATAATGATGGAGTTATAATAATATCTCCAATGTTATAGCAACTTATAATCCATTTTTTAAAAAGTCCACTTAGTAAGTTTGCTCCGCGAAAAGAATTTCTAAAATCCTCCATAGTGGAATGTCCATAATAAATAACTTTCTTGCCTTGTTTCTTTGCTTTTCGTCCAAAAATTTTAGATTTAGGCATTATAGTATTTATGTGAACAATATCGTAATCTTCATTTTCGTCAGTTGTGTAGTCAATATTATTTAGTTTCAGAGCTTTTTCCTGGTGTTCGATAGCTTGACCAACACCACTTTGCTTTACTAAATCATAATCACCTTTATATATTAAAATTTTCATCTATATTTAAATCCTTAATATCAGTTTCTTGAATAATACTTCCAGTCCCAGTGAATAAAGCGCTATTGACATAGGCTTTCCTAATATAATTATCCAGAAATATTTTTTAAATTTTATTTTTGTTGTTCCTGCTATGTAGCATAGCATATCATCTGGTGCTATCGGAAAAAATATTAATGCTGCAAATACATTATCAAATCTATTCTTTTTTGTAAGAATTTTTATGTATTTGTTATAAGCTTTTTCTCCAAAAATTGCTATAATCAAAGGAGTACCGTATTTTCTACCAATAAAAAACACGATG
The DNA here is from genome assembly GCF_000010185.1 of Finegoldia magna ATCC 29328. NCBI lineage: Bacteria > Bacillati > Bacillota > Tissierellia > Tissierellales > Peptoniphilaceae > Finegoldia > Finegoldia magna. Next base: position 949,045 of record NC_010376.1, read on the forward strand.
ATTGATCCTATACAAATACTAACGTAATTGTATACAAATCCCATCCATGGTCCAAATAATATTACTCCACCCAAGCAGGTGATTCCGCCGGGAATAATTGGTATAATTACTTGCATAATTTGAAACAAAATAAATATCAAAGCAGCAGATTTTCCAAACCTGTTCATAAAGTCCTGAAATTTATCGATATCTTTTAATATTCCTGTTCTCCATGCGTAGATCATAACACCAATACTTATAAGTATTCCTATAACATTTAAAACATGAATAATAATTTGAAATTTTCTATTGTCAGATTCGATTATCCTATTGAATAGATTTTGCATATTCTTCAATTACCTTTTTATATATCTTTTCTATCTTATTAGCGAAAGAATCTTCAGTATAATTTTCATCTACTAATCGCTTACAGTTTCGTCCCATTTCGCATCTTAACTCTTCATTACCCAAAATTCTATTCAAATACTCTATAAACTCTTCTTCAGTATCGTAACCAAATCCTGTTTTGCCGTCAATTAACACACCTTCCAGGCAATCATCGTGTCTGCAGATAATTGGCGTTGAACAAGCCATCGCCTCAATAAAAGTCAAACCTTGTGTTTCCGATGTTGAGGCTGACACGAATACATCTGCTTGGGAATAAAAGTTTCCTACTTTTGATGAATCAATCATTCCCGTAAATATTAATCTGTTTTTTATCTTAGAGTTCAGCCCAATCTCTTTTAACTCTGTTAAAAATGGTCCAGCGCCCGCAATAATAAATACTATATCATCTCTTTCAATGTTTTCAAGATAATTAAGAATTTCAGTTATATTTTTTTCTTTACCAATTCTGCCTAGAAATAGAATTATATGCTTATCTTTTGGAATCTTATAACCACTTCTTATATCAAAATCATCGCACTCAGATAATTTTTGAACATTAATACCCGTTGGAACTACATATATTTCTTCGTGAATATTATAGTCTTTCAATAAATTATATATTTTCTTAGTCGGAACTATTACACCGTCAGTAAATCTAATAATCTGTTTTGTGAACTGTTTGGCAAGTTCTTTACCAATTTTCTTATTTAAAGAGAAATAATGTGTATAATCTTCGTAAACAGTGTGGTAAGTATGCAAAAGTGGAATATCAAGGTCTTTAGCTATTCTTCTCGCTTGAATAAACATAGTAAATTCTGTCTGTGAATGGACAATATCTGGTTTCCACTCCATTATATCTTCATAAAATCTATTATAAAATAATTTATTCATTCTAGCATCAGGATAAAATTTCCCAGCTCCTAAAGAACCCATATAATAAATGTCTTCTTCTTTTTTAGAATTAAAACTATCTGAAAAGGTTAAAATTCTAACATCATGTCCCAATCTATTTAAAGCTTTTTTTAATGATTCAATAGAAGTTACCACTCCATTTATAGTTGGTCTGTATGTATCTGTAGTTATTAATATCTTCATAAAACACCTTCCACATAAGATTATAACATAAATGAAATGCATCTATTTGTTACAATATTATTACATTTTCTATAAATAAAAAAGGAATTAATAACTAATTCCTCTTTTAGCTTACATATTAAATAATTCTTCTATTTTCTTCATTAAATCATCGTGTAGTTCTTTATTTTCCTCTAAAAATTTTATAGTTTCGTCTTCAACTTCTTTTAATCTTTCTTTAGATAAATTCTTCTTTCCATAAGGATATATAACTGTGTTTTCTTTTTCGATATGCTTTTGTAAATGTCTTCTATAGCCCATCAAATTTCCAATAACTTCAACAAAATTTTCATCAGATTTATCATTTTCATAAGCTTTAATACTTTGTCCCAAATCAAAAATTAGTCCCCTAGCTATCTCGTGTTCAACTAGCATACCGTTTAAAATCATAACTTGGCCGATTCTTCCCAAATCTTCTTGCATTTTTTTGAAAAGTATTTCTTCTTCTTTTCTATGGTGAAATTTATCCGCATATTCTTTCAAAATAAATATCAATGATTTTACAAATTCAACATTTATATTTTTGCTGTTAATAAACTCAATAGACTTTTCTTTCATTAAATCAATTATTTTACTTATATTTTCGTGTTCTTTTTCTAAAACTAATATACTATCCATACTATCACTCCTCTTACATTATAATTATAATATAAAAACACTAAAAATGTAGTAACATTAGTTACAATAAAAAAACGGCGCTTTAAAACGCCGAATTTAATTAATTTTTAGTACCTGGATAATCTGCTAAATTGTTCATGTAGTATGTCAGTGTATACAAACTTTCATCGAGATGTACATTTTCCAATACAACATTTTTTGGTAATTTTAAATCTAATGATGCAAAATTCCAAACTCCTTTTATTCCACCTTCTACTAGCTTATCGCAAATTTCTTGAGCTATTTCTGTTGGTAGGGCAATAACAGCGATTTCCGGTTTTTCCTCTTTAAGATACTCTTCAAGTTTATCGATATCTCTTATTTCGTAATCTGAAATTTTAGATCCCACTTTCTTACCGTGATCAAATACATCAACAATATTAAATCCTGAAGATTTAAACCCTTTGTAATTCATTATGGCTTTACCTATATTTCCGCAACCTAAAATTATTGCTCGATAAGACTTGTTAATTCCCATAATTTTTTCTATTTCTGATTTTAATTCTTCGACATTGTATCCGTATCCTTGTTGACCAAAACCACCAAAATGGTTTAAATCTTGTCTGATTTGAGAAGCAGTTAATCCTGTTATGCTACTCAATTCTTGACTTGATACTCTTATTATTCCCTTTTGCTCGATCATTCCTAAATACCTATAGTATTTTGGAAGTCTCTTAACAACAGCTAATGATACTCTTGCCCTTGCCATATTATCACTCCATTCATTGTTATTAATATAATTATATCAAAAAGATATTTTAATTTCAATAATTCTGAAATTAATTTGAATATCAAAAAATCAAGCAGACTTAGCTGCTTGATTTTTAAAATTATCCTATTAATTCTGATTTAGTTTGTCCAATTTTACCTTTTTTAATAACAAATACTGTAAATAAAACTACGAATATGAAACCTACAATATAACTTGCTAAGTATCCATCCATTCCTAATCTCTTATCAAGTGATAATCCCAAATCAGCATGCGCAATATAACTTGAAACTATAAATGCATAAAACATTCCTGGTATCATTGTTATAAAGTAATTTTTCTTATTGATATATAAATATACTGTAATCAACATTAAAGCAAATACAGCTACCAATTGATTAGTAAAACCGAAGTATCTCCATAATAAGTTAAATCCATTTCCATTTGTCTTGGCAAAATAAAGAATCGCGATAGCAAAAACATAAATGAGTAAGCTTAACAAAATTCTATTTTTAACGGATTTTTGACTTATATTGAATTGTTCACCTATCATTAAACGAAGCGATCTAAATGCAGTATCTCCACTTGTAATTGGTAATACAATTACTCCTATAATTGCAAACAAGCCACCAATTTTGCCCATAAAAGTTTTAGAAATTATACCAACCATTAAAGTAGCGTTAGTATCCAGTGCTGTACCTCTATTGAAAAGTACCATAGCACCTGAAGCCCAACACATAGCTATAAGTCCTTCTGCAATCATCATATTGTAGAATGTTGATCTTCCTTCATGTTCATTTTTTACAGTTCTAGAAATAAGTGTAATTTGTGATCCGTGAAATCCAGAAAGAATTCCACAAGCAACTGTGATAAAAAATACCGGAATAAAACTTTGACCCAAAGGATGCTTACTTAATAAAACCCCTTCAGTAATATTGTGCAAATTAGCTCCGCCATCTAGGAAAACGCCGCCTAATACACCAATAGCACTGACTATTAAAATAGCACCAAAAATAGGATAAACTCTTCCTATTATCTTATCAATCGGAAAAAGTGTAGCTAATAGATAATAAATCAAAATAATTCCATATACAACCCAAATTATTCCACCATCGACATCCATATGTAGAATGTCATTAACAATTAAATCTCCTGGAGTATAAATAAATACTACACCAACTAAAAGCATTAATATCCAAATAACAATATTATAAACTTTATTAGTAGTTTTCCCCATATACTTTCTTATCATTTTGGGAACTTGAGCACCTTCATTTCTCATAGACATCATTCCTATGAAATAATCGTGAGTTGCTCCCGCTAAAACACATCCTATTGGAATAGTTATAAAAGCTATAGGCCCAAATAAAATACCTTGAATCGGTCCTAAAATAGGTCCAGTTCCTGCGATATTTAGAAGCTCAATGAGTTGATTCTTCCATTTTTTCATTTCGACAAAGTCTACACCATCAGCCATTGATATAGCAGGTGTTATTCTATCGTCTGGTTGGAATACTTTTTCGCAGTATTTTCCATAAAAATAACCGCCGACAAATAAAATTAATATACCGACTATAAATAAAATCATATTTCCCCCTAATTAAAAAATTACTATGATATTATAATATAAAGTCTATTAAAATTCAAAGAAAAATTTTAATTGAAACTTACTCATCATCATTTTATCTTATTTGATTCAAGTGATAATTTCAAGTTTTCATTTATTGTATTTTTAAATAAAAAACAACGACTTAAAAATCGTTGTTTTTAAAAAATTTTCTATTTGCTTTCTAATTCTTCTAACAATTGCTTCAAGGTTTTGTGAAAAACAGGATGTATAAAAAATTCAGCAAAATCATTCAAAGGTTCCAACACAAATTTTCTATCTTGAACATAAGGATGAGGAATTTTCAAATCATCAGTATATATTATTTCTCCATCACAAAATAAAATGTCGATATCTATAGTTCTTGGTCCCCATTTTTCGTGTCTTTCTCTTCCTAGATCTTGTTCGATTTTTTGAGTTATATTAAGCAAATCTTCAGGTTCTTCATATGATTCTATTTCGACAGCACAATTTAGAAAATCTTCCTGATCAGTTTTTCCCCAAGCTTTTGTAATATACATTTCAGACACTCTTTTCAGTTCAATACTTTTTATGCTTTTCAATCTATCAATAGCTGAGTCAACATATTCTTGTTTGTTTCCAATATTAGATCCAATCCCTAAGAAATATCTTCTTTTTTTCCTATTAATTGTCACTTTAACTGTATCCAGTGGCAAATTGATAGGAGCCCATGGTTTTTTTATTTCTACAGAAAGTTCTTGTACAATTTTATATTTTTCAAATATAAACTCAACTAATTTATAAGCTACAGTTTCAATTAAATCTATAGATTCCGATCGAAAATAATCATAAACTTCTTTGCTCAAAATTCCATAATGTATAGAATCTTCCAAATTATTTGATGTTGCGCCTTTTTTCATATTGTATCCCATTCTTAATGTCACCAAAAATTTTTGGCCCAATTCTTTTTCAGATTGAAACACTCCATGATTAGCGTATATTTCTAAATCTTTAACTAAAAGATAATCCATTACTTTCCTTCTCTTTTTATAGCCAAAGCCATTCTCATTGCGTCAAAGTTTTGTTTTACATTATGAACTCTAAATATCGAGCAACCATTCATTACTCCAATGGCTGTAGTTATTGCTGTTCCAAAATCCCTATCAGTTGCTACATCAATTCCCATAGCTTTTCCTATAAATCTTTTTCTACTTGTACCTAGTAAAACTGGATATCCCAAATCGACAAATTCTTTAATCCTATTCACAACCGATAAATCTTTTTCATAATCTAGTGCAAAGCCTACTCCTGGATCCAATATGATTAAATCTTCTCTAATTCCTGCTTTTTTTGCCAATTCTACTGACTCTAATGTTTCTCTATTCAAGTCTTTCATTAAATCATTATAATGATTGTTGTCTTTATTGTGCATTAATATTACTGGTATATCTAGTTCTTTAGCAGTTTGTGCCATTTTAGAATCAGATTTCAATCCCCATATATCATTTAAAATATCAGCACCTTCTTTAACAACTTCTCTTAAAGTATCAGCTTTATAAGTGTCCAAGGAAATTGGAACATCGAAATTTTCTCTTATTTTTCTGATAATAGGAATAACTCTTTCAAGTTCTTCTTCTGTTGATAATGGAGTGTAACCAGGTCTTGTTGATTCGGCACCAATATCTATTATGCTAGCTCCATCTTTTATCATTTCCTCAACGTGTTTAACAGCTCTATCTACATCATTCCATTTCCCTCCATCTGAAAAAGAATCTGGTGTGACATTCAAAATTCCCATGATATACGCGTCGTTTTTAAAATCAAACTCTTTGTTTCTAATTAACATTTTGTATCCTCTCAATAAATAACCGTTTTATTTTTCTTCTCTTCTGACCAATTGCAAATACTTCTAGCAGGACATCTAAAACACATCCTAGACAGCTTGTCTGCTTTGTAAAAAATTTCTATAAATCTATCGTCGTTTTTTTCTTTAGTTCTATGATTTTTAATTGCATTTATTATTCTTTGTTTAGAGATATCGTCAAAATCTAAATCTTTCAAAATTTCTTGTGCAATTTCTTGAGATAATATGCTGTGATTAATACCTGTATCCACTTCATCAGCTCTTCCCAAATCATGTAGAAGCGCTGTAACATATATTAAATCTTTGTCGATATTCAAATTTTCTTCTAAATTAATAATATAGCAGATTCTAGCAACATCCATAAGATGAGAAAAGTCGTGTTTACAAAACACACGAGTTTTCTCATCATTTTCAATTTTATTTATTTTTTCGTTAAATATTTTGTGATTAAGGACTATATCTGTGTTTTTCATTATAATCCCATTAATCTATATGCTTCATTCTTTAAATCCAAATCTTCTTCAAAAGCTCCTCTTGCTACTGAAGTCATTGTAGAAGTTCCAGGTTTTTTTACTCCTCTCATATTCATGCACATGTGCTCTGCTTCTATAGTTACTAAACATCCTTTGCAGTTTAAATATTCCATTAAAGCATCAGCTATTTCAATATTCAATCTTTCCTGTAATTGTGGTTTTTTTGAATACACATCAACTGTTCTAGCTAATTTTGACAAACCTGCAACTCTTTTGTTAGGAATGTATGCAATATTAACTTTCCCCCAAAATGGTAGTAAATGATGTTCACACATCGAATAAAAAGGAATATCCTTTTCAATTACCATATTGTCATCAACTATTTCAAATGATTTTGACAAATGTGTTTTTGCATCTTGGTTTAACCCACTGAAAATTTCTTCATACATTCTGGCAACTCTTTGAGGTGTTTCCAACAACCCTTCTCTGTTTGGATCCTCACCAATTGCTTCTATTATCATCGATACTGCTTGTTCTATTTTTTCTTTATCCATTTAAATCCCTTTCTTATAAAAAATATAAGAGCACTCGAGAGTGCTCCACAAAAAAAGCATTATCCTATATTTAAAAGATAATGCTCCCACTAATTCATATTATCAGCGGAAGCGGCATTGATATCGCAATGATTTCGTTAATGGGCAACTCCCTATCCCATTACACTAAACGCATCAACCCTACTCTGTTAAAAATATTATACCACACTTGTGTTTTTTAATCTTGATATTTTAGCCCATCATAATGAAAATAATCAATCATATCATCATCTTCATAAATTATAATATCCGATGGCTCCCTGTTCCTTTCGGCTACATTAAAGCAATCTTCAAGTTTTGCATATTCTACAGCTCTACAAGTATTTTGAACTGCAAAATCATAATTCCCATCTTTGTACTTTTCAATAAAATCTTTTTTTGTTAAATCATTCATCTTCTTTTTTCTTCCTATTCTTCAAATATTCTGTATAAGTTTTTTGCATTAATTTTTCAATTTCAGAAAAATCCATATTTATTCCTAGCTTTTCTCTTTTTGCAATATAATTCAAAACTTCAATATAACTCATAGCCAATGCAGTTGTCATTATTGATGCTGTTGCAGCGGAAATCAATCCCCCGGCAATGCTTCCTATTCCCGGAATAAATTTTAATGCATTGGTAACTATAAATCTTCCTGCAAAAGTCGCTCCTCCAGTTCCTCCTATCGCCGCAATAATTGAAGCTACTCTTTGCTTATCCATAGATATTCCAAATATAGAGTTAATGTGAGCTATCATTCCAATTTGCATAGGCACTAATAATGATGCATCCGAAAATGGTATAGGAACAAATCCAATACCAAAAGCTGTTTTTATATATCTTTTTGCCCAACGTCTTGCCGTTTTAACTTTTAAGTCAATGTCAACATGTTGGGCATTAATAAAAGAATTTTTAATTTCCTCATCCAAAAGATCAAAGCTTTTAGTCATCAGCTCTTTTAATCCTTTTTCTTCAACAACCATATCATTAATTCGGTATGGTTTCGCAAGTATTTCTATAATATCAGCTACATTTAAATCGAGATTTTCGATATATTCTTTTAACTTTTCAGAATTTTCGCCTAATGATTGTGTCAATACTATGATTACTGGTGCAAATTGTTTTAAAGAATTAATCAAAGCTATTTCAGAATCTTCTATCCTAGCTCCATTCGAGTTGATACAATAATATATTAAATGAATTTTATCTTTTGCTCCATTATGTTCTAAGTCATTTAAAAGAGTTGTAATTTCAGCGAGTACTTCTCTTTGATTTTGTGCATTAAGTTCAAGCCCTTGGGTGTCATATAAATTAATAGGAATATTTTCTTTTGTAATTTTTTGTAAATATTTAGTGACAGGCTTCCCTATTCCAGTTTCTGCTAAATTATCTCTAAACATTCCATTAATTAGTGTTGATTTACCAACTCCGGTTTTTCCTACCAAAAGAATATTAATTGGAGTCATTTTTTTTATTTCTTCACTTGTTTTACCAAGCACTTCGTTTATTAAATCGTAATTATTCATTTTCTCACCAACTTAATTAATATATACCCGATATTCATTTTCAACTAACATCTTTAATTTTTTTCATAAAAAAAGATGAGGAATATACATCCTCATCTTTGATTTATTACATATAAGCGCCTGGACCTGGTTGAGGCATAGCTGGCTCGTCTTTTTTTATTGTTACAACTGCTGCTTCTGTTGTTAATAATAGACTTGCAACCGATGCTGCATTTTGTAGTGCTGATAATGTTACTTTTGTTGGATCTACAATTCCGGCTTTTAACATATCTACATATTCGCCTTTGTATGCATCAAATCCTATTCCCTTATCTTTATTTTTTACATTTTCTACTATTACTGAGCCGTCGATTCCAGCATTAATTGCGATTTGTTTTACAGGTTCTTCTAATGCTTTTAAAATTATTTTAACACCTGTTTTTTCATCACCCTCAACGTCATCGACAAGTTTTTCAACTTCTTCAATAATATCTAATAGAATTGTTCCACCACCAGCTACAATTCCTTCTTCAACTGCTGCTCTTGTAGCTGCAAGAGCGTCTTCTATTCTCAATTTTCTTTCTTTTAATTCTGTTTCTGTAGCTGCTCCGACTTCAATTACTGCAACTCCACCAGATAATTTTGCTAATCTTTCTTGTAGTTTTTCTCTATCGTATTCAGAATCAGTTTCAGGAATTCTGTTTTGGATTTGGTTAATTCTTTCTTCAATTTTTGATTGGTCGCCGTTACCATCAACAATTGTTGTTTTATCTTTTGATACATTAACTTTTCTTGCTCTTCCAAGCATATCAAATGATGCATCTTTTAATTCGATTCCCAAATCTTCTGTAATTAATTGTGCTCCAGTTAAAATGCAAATATCTTCAAGCATTTCTTTTCTTCTATCTCCGAATCCTGGTGCCTTTACAGCTACACAATTGAAAGTTCCTCTGATTTTATTTAAAACTAATGTTGCTAGTGCTTCACCTTCAACATCTTCAGCGATTATAAATAATGGCTTACCTTGTTGAACAACTTGTTCTAATAATGGCAATATATCTTGAATATTTGTAATTTTTCTGTCAGTAACTAAAATGAATGGATCTTCCATTGCTGCAACCATTTTGTCTGAATCAGAAACCATGTAAGGAGAAACATATCCTCTATCGAATTCCATACCTTCTACAACATTTAATGTAGTTCCCATAGATTTTGATTCCTCAACAGTAATTACACCATTGTTTCCAACTTTTTCCATAGCCTCTGCAATTAGTTTACCAATAGTTTCATCTGCAGCTGATACGCTACCAACATTAGCAATTTCTTCTTTTGTAGTAACGCTGTGACTTCTAGCTTTGATAGCTTCTACAGACTTCTCAACAGCTTTTTTTATACCTTTTTGCAAAACTATAGGATTAGCACCAGCTGCTAAGTTTTTCAATCCTTCTCTAATAATAGCTTGAGCTAAAAGTGTTGCAGTAGTTGTACCATCACCTGCTACGTCATTTGTTTTTGTCGCAACTTCTTTTACTAATTGTGCACCCATGTTTTCGTATTCATCTTCAAGTTCAATTTCTCTTGCAATTGAAACACCATCATTTGTAATCAATGGTGCGCCGTATTCTTTATCTAAAACTACATTGCGACCTTTTGGTCCCAATGTTACTTTAACTGTATCTGATAATTTATTAATACCTTCTACCATGCTTTTACGAGCATCATCTGAAAATTTAATTTGTTTTGCCATAAAATTTATCCTCCTATTCTACAACTGCTAGAATATCTTCATATTTTACTAGAATATAATCTGTATCTTCTAGTTTTATTTCTGTTCCAGCATATTTTGAGTATATAACTTTATCTCCAACTTTAATGTTGCCTTTCATTTTTTCATCTTCTTCTACTTCAGAACCAATAGCTAATACTTCTGCATAAACAGGAGCTTCTTTGGCTGAAGAAGGGAGAACTATTCCAGAGAATGTTTTTTCTTCTTCTTTTTCTTGTTTTTTTAATACTAATCTATCACCAATAGGTTTTAAATTCATAATATCCTCCTTCAGAATCTTTTGTTAGCACTCTAACTTGATGAGTGTTAATACTCTTATATAATAAACCACACTTTTGTTTTTATCAAGCATATTTATCAGTGTTTAAGCAAAGATATCTGTATTTATTTCAGTTTTTATCCTTTTATGTCTTTTTTTATTATTTGATTTTAATGGTTATTTTCCAATTGTATTTTCTCTTCCATAGTAGAATAAATATTGTTGTGCATATCCTGCATATTCGCCAAATAAATCATCTGCATATTTTGCAATTAAATTCTTATTCGTTTCTTCCTTAATGAACAAATACTCCATAACTCTTTTGATCCATACATCAACAGGAAATGTATTGTGTCTGTTGTATGAAAAAAGCATAATACAATCAGCAACTTTTGGTCCAACTCCAGGAAGCTTGATTAATTCTTTTCTCAATTCTTCATTTGATAATTTGTCGATTTCCAAAATATCAAACTCATTATTTGCAACCATTTTTGAAACGTCCACAATTCTTTTATCTCTAAATCCTACTCTGCACACTTCTCTCATTTCTTGTACTGGTACTTTTGCCAAATCTTCAGGCTTAGGAAAAGAATATAATTTTCTACCGTTAAAATCGCCCAAAAATTTTCCGTAATTTTCACAAATTATATTTACGGATTTCATAATTCTTGGTATTTGATTGTTCGCCGATATAATAAATGAAATTATAGTTGAGAATTTATCCTGATTTAAAATTCTAATTCCATCACCATATTCTAATGCGTTTTTTAAAGTTTCATTAAATGATAATTTTTCTTTTATCTTTGTATAGTTAGTCTTTAAATCAAAATAATTTTCCCATTTTTTATAGTAATCTTCTTCTGTGCAGTTTTTAATATATACGTAATCTCCAACTAAACTTACATTGCAGTACATGTCACCGTCAATTGTTGTATATGACATATCGTCTTCTTTGTACCATCTAAAAGCCTGCCCACATTCAAAAATGTGGGTAGGGTTAAAAGATGATTGTTTGATTTTTGTAAGTTTTAATTCATCATCAAATTCTATTTTTGCTTGCATTAATACCATCCGCGTATTTTCATAGTATTGCTAATCTTTTTGATTGAATTTACATAAGCAGCTTGTCTCAATGTTATATTAAGTTTTTTAGATAAAGCCCAAATTTCATCAAATGATTTGTCAATCAATTGATATTCCTTGTCTCTTACTTCTTCTTCTGACCAGTAATATCCATCTTTGTTTTGTACCCATTCGAAATAAGATACTGTTACTCCACCAGAGTTTGCTAAAATATCAGGAACAATAACTACATTTTTTTCATTTAAGATTTCATCTGCATCCTTTGTTATAGGTCCATTTGCACCTTCTACAATGATTTTCGCTTTAATTGAATTAACATTTTCAGTTGTAATTGCATTTTCCAAAGCAGCAGGAATCAAAACATCAACATCAGCTGCGAAAAATTCCTCATTTGAAATTACTTCGCATCCTTCAATGCTAGCAAAATCTTTATCTTGTGTTTGAGAGATTTCATAGCATTCTTCAAAGTTGAATCCGTCTTCCTTGTGAATTGCAAATACTCCTCTTTGCTTATTGTATTCCATGATGTATTTGACTTTCATACCATGTTCAAGCACATATTTTAAAGTATAAATACCAACATTGCCTAATCCTTGTAATGCAACAGTCGTTTCTTCTAGTTTTTTATCCAAATTTAAAACAACTTTTTTTGCGCTTAGAGCTACTGAAAATCCTGTAGCTTCAGTTCTACCCAATGATCCACCAAATTCAATTGGTTTTCCAGTGAAAGTTCCAATTTGATTAGTACCAGTTAATTTGTTGTATTCATCAGCCATCCAGCTCATGATTTTTCCGTTTGTATTAACATCGGGAGCTGGGATATCAAAATCTTCTCCTAAATATTTGTACATTCCATCTACAAATCCTCTGGATAATCTTTCTAATTCGCCTTCAGAAAGCTTTGATGGATCAACAATTATTCCACCTTTTCCTCCACCATAAGGTAAATTTGTTACTTGACATTTAAATGTCATCCATATAGACAAAGCTTTGACTTCATCCAAATTAACATCTTCTCTAAATCTCAATCCACCTTTAGTAGGACCCATAGCATTATTGTGTTGTGATCTATAACCTTTGAATACTTTCATTGATCCATCATCCATTTTTACTGGAATATTAATTTCAATTACTCTGTAAGGATCTTTCAATAATTCATAAACGCTATCGTCTAACTTTAAAATCTCACAAGCCTTTTTTATTTGATATCTTGCATTTTCCAATGGATTCAATGTTTCTGTCATATAATTAAAACTCCATTTCTTTATTTACAAATTCAATAATTTCTTCAACTGTCATTCTCTTTTGCTCCATAGAGTCTCTATCTCTGATAGTAACTGTATTATCTTCTAATGTATCAAAATCTATAGTTACACAGTATGGTGTTCCGGCTTCATCTTCTCTTCTGTATCTCTTACCAATTGAACCAGCATCATCAAAATGAGTCATGAAATTCTTAGCTAATTCATTATAAATTTCCATTGCTTTATCATTTAGCTTTTTAGTTAATGGAAGTACTGCAACTTTATAAGCTGCCAAAGCAGGATGGATTTTTAAAACAGTTCTTGTTGTATTGTCTTCTAACTGTTCTTCATCATAAGCATCACACAAGAAAGATAAGAACATTCTGTCTACACCAACAGATGGTTCTATGCAATATGGAATATATTTTTCGTTTGTAGTAGGATCCATATATTCCAACTTTTCTCCAGAGCCTTCACTGTGTTTAGACAAATCGTAATCTGTTCTATCAGCAATTCCCCACAATTCTCCCCATCCAAATGGGAACAGATATTCAAAATCTGTTGTAGCTTTTGAATAGAATGATAACTCTTCTTGAGAGTGGTCTCTTAATCTTAGATTTTCTTCTCTAATTCCTAAATTCAATAAAAATTCTTTACAGAAGTTTCTCCAGTAATCAAACCATTCTAAATCAGTTCCAGGTTTACAGAAGAATTCTAATTCCATTTGTTCAAATTCTCTTGTTCTAAAAATAAAGTTACCTGGAGTAATTTCGTTTCTAAATGATTTACCTATTTGGCCAATTCCAAAAGGAACCTTTTTTCTAGATGTTCTTTGAACGTTTTTAAAATTCACAAAAATACCTTGTGCAGTTTCTGGTCTCAAATATATTTCTGATTTATTATCTTCAGTAACTCCTTGGAAAGTTTTGAACATCAAGTTGAATTTTCTAATGTCTGTGAAATTGTGTTTACCACATTCAGGACATTTAATGTCTTCTTTTTCTATAATATCTAACAATTCTTGCTCAGATTTTCCATCTAATCCAATAATTTCTTCATTTTTTTCGTTCATGTAATAATCTTCAATTAATTTATCTGCTCTAAATCTAGATTTACATTCTTTACAATCAATTAATGGGTCGGAAAATCCACCAACATGACCTGAAACTACCCAAGTTTGAGGATTCATAAGTATAGCTGCATCCAAACCAACATTATAAGGACTTTGTTGTATAAATTTTTTCCACCAAGCTCTTTTAATATTATTTTTTATTTCAACTCCTAAAGAACCATAGTCCCAAGTATTTGATAATCCTCCATAGATTTCACTGCCAGGAAATATTATTCCTCTTGATTTACACAGGCTCACTATTTTTTCCATAGTTTTCTCTTCGTTTTTCATAAAACCCTCCATTTTTTTGAATAATAAAAAATCCCCGAAGTAAAACTTCAGGGACGAAATGTTATTTCCGCGGTTCCACCCTAATTATGATAAACATCACTCTTAGAATTACTAGCTCCGGATTGCCGTTATAACTTGTTAATTTTCACCACACATTAACTCTCTGTATATGTTATATTATTTATCCTTCTTCGCTTTTCAATATTCATATAAATTATATCATAAAATTACAAAAATGTTAATTGACTATCTGATAAATTTTCCAATTCTAAATCAATGTAATTTTTAAATATAAACTCGTGAATTTCTTCATGATTTTTTCCTGACAAATATATTTGTTCAAAAGATTGCGGCAATATAATTGGCATTCGAGTGTGAATTTCAGACATTAAACCTTTTGCTTCTGTCGTAAGCATACTAACGTGTCTAATTCTCGTTTCTTGACTTTTATATTCTCTGAAAATACCTGCAAT
The DNA here is from genome assembly GCF_000010185.1 of Finegoldia magna ATCC 29328. Classification (NCBI taxonomy): domain Bacteria; kingdom Bacillati; phylum Bacillota; class Tissierellia; order Tissierellales; family Peptoniphilaceae; genus Finegoldia; species Finegoldia magna. The sequence continues at coordinate 964,139 of NC_010376.1, forward strand.
AGAAAATATTTTTTGACTCTTAACAGTTAATCTATATTTATCTTTATTTTTTTGATTCCACTCAAAAAAAGCTGTCGCAGGAATCAAACATCTTCTGTATTCAAAATCTTCCTTAAAAAACTTTGAAGTATAAATCTTTTCTATCCTCGAATTTATTATAGATTTTTTCATAAAATCAACATCAATTCCCCATCTCATGTAATCAAAATCGTCGCACAAAGTTAAAATTTGTTGACCCGGAAAGACTTCTTCTTTTGGTTTAAATTTTGTGATTTGTTTTTTATTGTATCTTTTCAATAAATTAAGTTCATTTATATTTAGTTCAAATCTAGAACACAAATATATCACCTCTTTAAAATGTTTAAAAAGCCAGATGATTTATTTTTCATCTGACTTAATAATTTGCTTTTTGTATTTGATTTGTAAGATTACTCCTGCAATTATAATCGCGATACTTACTAATTGGCTCACCCTTAATGCACCAATGTACAAGCTGTCTGTTCTGAGTCCTTCTACGAAAAATCTCAATATTCCGTACAAAATCATGTACATACTAGTAATTTGACCATTGAATTTCTTCCTATTCTTAAATACATACACCAATAGTAAAAATATTAGAAAATCTCCTAGTGATTCATATAAGAATGTAGGATGAACTTTTACACCATCTATTGTAATTGCCCAAGGAAGATTAGTTGGAGTACCATAGGCTTCTTTGTTAATAAAATTACCCCATCTACCAATTGCTTGTCCCAAAGCAATCGCAGGCATAAAAATATCCAGCATTTTTAAAAATTTAAGATTTTTCTTTTTACAAATAACGTAACAAGTAATAACTGCGGCAATTATTCCCCCATAAATCGCTAATCCACCACCGCGAATGTCTATGATTTCTCCTAAATTCTTGGAATAATAGTCCCATTCGAATATCACATAATAAGCCCTCGCTCCTACAATTGCAAGAGGAAGTGCCCAAACTAAAATATCCAATATGGTATTTTCTGAAATATTTTCCATCTTGGCTAACTTTACAGCTACAACATAGCCCAAAATCACCCCTAAAGTAATCAATATTCCATACCACATTATATCTATTCCAAAAATCGAAAAAGCTACTCTGTCCATTTTTATTCGTTATCCCAATTATGACTTACTTGTTGAACATCATCACTATCTTCAAGATTATCTATTAGCTTTTCCATCTTATCGACATTTGATTCGTCGTTAATCTTAACGTAATTTGATGGTTCATAAACCAAATCAGATTTTACGAATTTATATCCCTTATCTAACAAAGTATCTCTTACTTGTGCGAAATCTTCCATTGCTGTGTTGATTACAAAAATTCCATCATCAGCTTCAAAATCTTCTGCACCAGCATCTAAACTGTCCATCATTACTTCTTCTTCATCCAAAGAATCTGCATCGATTAATAACAGACCTTTTCTTTGGAACATAAATGATACAGATCCGTTTTGTCCAAGATTTCCGCCGAATTTATCGAAATAATGTCTAACATCTGAAGCGGTTCTGTTTCTATTATCTGTCAAGCATTCAACTATAACCGCAACTCCTTCTGGACCATATCCTTCGTAGACTATGTTTTCATAGTTTGCAGAATCTCCGTCGCCACTCGCTTTTTTAATTGCTCTGTCTATGTTATCGTTAGGCATATTTTCTGCACGAGCTTTTTCTATAACAGATTTTAAACTAGGGTTGTATTCTGGATCTGCTCCACCTTCTCTAACAGCAACAGTTATTGCTCTCGCCATCTTAGTGAATATTTTGCCTCTTCTAGCGTCTTCACTGCCTTTTTTATTTTTTATTTTACTCCATTTATTATGTCCTGACATAAAATCACATCCTTAATAATTTCTTCTATCGAATTCAAATGATTTCGCAAATTTTCTTTTATGTTCGCTTTGTTTAATCTTTTTATCAATCAAATCTTTGGATTTCGTGTTTGAATTATTCATCAAATAATCATCCAACTCTTCGTAGGTAAATCCAAACTCATCTTCATCTGTTTGACCTTCCCACAAACCAGCACTAGGTTTTTTGTTGATAATGACATCTGGAACGCCCAAAACTTTCGCCATTTCGAAAATATCTGTCTTGTACAAATTCAATAGTGGCATAAGATCAGCTCCACTATCTCCGTATTTTGTAAAATATCCAGTCATAAACTCAGAACGATTTGATCCAGATAACACCATATATCCGTTGTTTTGTGCGTAATAGTACAAAGTTATCATTCTAAGTCTTGGCTTAATATTTGATGCAGCCATTTCCACAGAATTTTTTTCAAAAGTTCCAATCAAAGCATCGTAACTTTCATTAAGATCAACTTTTGTAAATCTCAAACCAATTGATTTTGCTAATATTCTTGCATCTTCTTCGTCTTTTGGATTACTTTTTATTGGCATAATCAAACCTAATGCGTTATCTCCAAAAGCTTTTTTGCACAAACAAGCTAACACAGCACTATCTATTCCACCACTAATTCCAAAAACCGCTCCTTTTAGATTAGCAGATTCAACTTCTTCTTTTATCCATTTTGTTAGATCTTCACATAATTTTGCGTAATTCATTTTAATCCACCTTCAAATTTTATCACAATTTAAATCATTTTAAAATATTAACTTATCATTTAAAGATGATTGATAAGTAAATTCAATCATTGTAAACTTTATATTATCGCTTGTCAAATCAATTAATTTGCCTTTAACTTCTTCATACTTATCTTCATCTAATAAAATATCGAATACAACTTTGTCCGAGTATTGTTTATCAGCAACGTAAATATCATTATTCATCAAAAAATTTTCAATACTTCCAACATTTGTGTAATCAAATTCTATCTGAAATTTTCTAAATATTTTCTTGTCTACAATAACCGACTCATTCAAACACTCACTAGATGCTTTTGTGTATGCTCTTATAAGTCCACCAGCTCCAAGTTTAATGCCACCATAGTATCTTGTAACAACAACACAAACATTAGTTAAATCTTCTTTTTTTATGACTTCAAGAATTGGAATTCCTGCTGTTTGTGAAGGCTCTCCGTCATCGTCAAATCTTTGAGTTAATTTATCTTCTCCAATAACATAAGCTGAACAATTGTGAGTTGCATCACTGTATTTTGATTTTATGCTATCCACAAATTCCAGTGCTTCTTCTTCTGTTTCAACAAACTTACAATTTCCAATAAATTCAGATTTATTGATAATAAAAGAAAAAGGTACGCTTTTGTGAACGCTTCTATATTTTTTCATATTATAAATTCCTTATACTTTTCTATTTCTGATTCAGAGATTTCAACCTCAAGACTTACATCATCATTATTATAAGACACATTTTCACATTTGAAATTTTGTAAAACAGCATTCAAAACATCCTGATGATTGTAGTCAAATTTCATATTAACACATTTATAATTGCCATATAACTCTTCTTGAATTTTATACAATAACTTTTCTATATCTTTATCATTAAAAGCTGATATCTTTATTTTATTATCTAAATTATATGGAAAAATCACATTAGGATTCTTGTCGGATTTATTGAATACAGTAACCATAGGTTTGTCTAATACTTTTAGTTCTTTTAATATGTCCATAGTTGTAGTTATTTGATTGTCCAGATCAGAACTAGAAGAATCTAATACAAATAATATTAAATCAGAATGTTTCAAATCCAGTAGCGTTGACTTAAATGCTTCAATTAAATCTGTAGGAATATCTTTAATGAAACCTACTGTATCAATTACGAGGCATTGCTTTTTATTCGGTAATGTACATTTTCTTAAAGTGGTATCCAAAGTTTTAAAAAGCAAATCTTCTGTTTCAAATTCTTCGGTATATTTATCTTTGTAGAAATTCACCAATTTATTAGATAATGTAGATTTACCAGCATTTGTGTATCCAACCATACTCACCATTTTTATATCTGATTTCAGCCTTTGTTTTCTCATGTTTTCTTGACTTTTGTCGATACTTTTTAATTCTCGTTTTATGTTGTCTATTTTCTTTTGAATAGTTCTTCTGTCTACTTCCAGTTTTGTTTCTCCTGGACCTCTAGTTCCAATTCCACCACCAGTTCTAGATAAATGGTCTCTGAAGCCAATCAATCTTGGAAGCCTGTATTTGTACTCTGCCAGTTCAACTTGAAGTACACTTTGTTTTGTTTTTGCTCTGCTCGCAAATATATCTAGAATCAAATTTGTTTTATCAACTATTTTAAGGCCAGTAATATCTTCCAAATTTTTAATATTTGAGCCAGATAATTCTACATTAAATATTAAAGTAGTTACATCTAATTTTTCTGCAGCATCTTTTATCTCCAGACATTTTCCTTTACCAATAAAATATTTCGAATCGATGGAATTTTTTCGAACTTCTGAGATAGCGCAGACTTCACCACCAGATGATTCAATCAAACTTTCCATTTCTCCTATATCTTCATCGTTTATTTTTTTATTTTTAAATTCAAAATAAACTAAAATTGTTTTTTCTTTCATTGTTGCTCCTTTATCTATATTATATAATAATCTTCACTTAAGTAAAATGTGCATTGTAAATCTTGGAATATATGTTGAATCAACACTTTGTGGTATAATAGTTTATATACATTTTATGGAGGAATTTATGAATAAAGATAAAAATATAATATTGAAATCCATAAAAATTTTAATATTATGTTTGATTTGTATATTTGCATTTGTTGGTGGACTAATCGGAGTGGCCGGAGTACGCGCCATGCAGTTAGCTCCTAAAGTTAACCCCGAAGAAATTAATAATATGATGAATCAAACATCAGAAATTTTGGATCAGGATGGAAATTTAATCGAAAAAATCAAGACCACTGAATACAGAGAGGTTGTTAAATTAGATAAAATACCAAAATATATGATGGATGCTTTCACCTCTGTAGAAGATGAAAGATTTTACAAACACAATGGTGTAGATCCTATTGGTATTACATCGGCTATTTTTGATAATTTAAGATCAGGTTCTATGAAACGTGGAGCGAGTACTTTAGCACAACAATTGGCTCGTAATTTGTACTTAACTAATGAAAAATCATTTGATAGAAAATTCAAAGAAGCTTACTTGGCAATGGAATTGACAAACTATTTAGGCAGAGAAAAACTTTTGGAAACGTATATGAATACTGTTTTCTTGGGCCAAAATGCTTATGGAGTTCAAGCAGCTTCTGAAATTTATTTCAAGAAAAACATAAATGAACTAACTTTATCAGAATGTGCTACTCTAGCAGGAATCGTAAAGAGTCCTACTAATCTAGCGCTATACAAGGCTATTGAACCAGGTCAAGTAAAAGACCAATCAAAAATTGTCGGTGAAGTTACATTAAGCGGTGAGACTTACAAAGCTGTTTACAACCAACAAACTATCGACAGAAGAGATTACGTTCTTAAAAAAATGTTAGAAAATAAGAAAATAACTAAGGAAGAATACGAAACAGCTCTTCAAGAAAATATAGTAGCGAATATTAAACCAGGTATAAAAAACGTGGATAACTTATCTAATTACTATTCAGATATTATCTACGAACAAGTCATTGCAAAACTAATAGAAAAAGGATACTCACAACAAGAAGCTAAAAGCAAACTTATAAATGGTGGTTTAAAGATATATTCATGCGTTGACATGAATATGCAAAGTAATTTGGAAAAATTGTATGACAAAAAAGTCGATGATATTATATCCGATGGCTCATCAGCAAATTTGTTAAAATGGTCAAGTGATGACGGAAGAAATATTACGAATGCATTAGATGAAGTAATTTATTTTAGAAAGGAAAATATAATTAACGACAATGATGAATTCTTTATTTCTCCAAAACAATACACTAAAAACCCAGATGGGTCTATAACATTTAATTATTCAAAATCAATAAAAGTAAAACAATATGGAAATTACTTAGATTTGAAAGATTATTATTCAGTAAATGACAGCAATAATTTAGTAACACATAAAATATCTTCGATTAATATTGGTAAGAAAAATCTTAACACAGATGGTGAAGGTAATATAACAATTTCAAGTCAATATATCAAAGATAATCCAAATTTAATAAAATATGATAACAATGATAATTTGATTTTTGCTAAAGATTTCTACACAATAAATGAAGTTGGAATCAAACAACCACAATCATCAAGTGTTGTCATTGATAAATCGACTGGCCAAATCAAAGCATTAGTTGGCGGAAGATATTCAGATAACAAAGATACTACTAACAGAGCCTCAGATATTCCTAGACAAGTTGGTTCTAGTATGAAACCTTTGGGAGTGTACACTCCTGCATTGGACAATGGATACTCTCCTGCATCAGGCCTAGATGATTTACCACATTATAATGAGAAACACGAATTGTGGCCAAAAAACTGGTACGAAGGTTACGAAGGTTTAGTTTCACTTAGACACGCAGTTGAAAACTCGATCAACGTTACTGCCGTAAAAGTTTTGGAAGATATCGGAATTGAAAAATCGAAAACTTATTTAGAAAAATTCGGATTGATTAACGCAAAAAATCCTAAAGCTGATAACTATATAAGTGCAGCTGAAAATACTTCAGAAAACGATGAAAACACATCAGCAATGGCACTCGGCTCATTAACTAAAGGATTTACACCTGTTGAAATGGCGGGAGCATATAATGCAATTAATAACAGTGGACAATACAGAGAGCCTATTTCATTTACAAAAGTTACTGATAGTTTAGGAAAAGTTATAATAGATAATCCTCAAAAACAAAATGAAGTTGTAAGTCCTCAAATCGCATATATAATGAGAGATATTCTTAGAACTTCTACAGATTACAACTACTCAAAATACGCAAGGTTAGACGGATTCGATATCGGTGGAAAAACTGGTACGACAACCGACTATCAAGACGTATGGTTCGTTGGAATGAGTCCTTACTACACAATAAGTACTTGGTTAGGTTTTGATAATCAGCAATTGAAGATGACTCAAATCAGCCAGAAAAAAGTTGTACAAATTTGGAGCGCAGTCAACAAATATACTTTAGAAGATAAAATTCCGATTAAGTTTGATGAGCCTGATGGAATTGTACGAGTTAAAGTTGATACTTTGGCAAATAAATTACCAAGCAAATATAGTTGGAGAGATCCTCGTGGAATTGTAAAAGAAGAAATTTACAAAGCAGGCACAGAACCTACTGAAGTTTCTGATTTATATGAATCTAAACGAATTGATGTTGTGGATGGAAAATTGGCAACTGACAATACTCCTCCTTGGGAATTAGGATGGGGAGTTTTCATAAAAAGAGATCCTCCATACAAACCATCAGAACACAATAATATCATTCCTAAAGACTGGAAATACAGCATGCCTGGTTATTCAGATAGAACAATCTTCAATATTTTAAAACCTGAGGATAAAGAAGACGAAGACAAGGATGACAAGGATAAAGACGGCAAAGACAAAGACGAAAAAGACAACAAAGACAACGATAAGGACAATAAAAGAAACAATAGAGAACGAGATCGTAAACGTGATCGTGATTCGTCAAATGATAAAAGAAATTAAAAAAAGGTTAATTTTGGATTTTTCCAAAATTAACCTTTTTTATTTGTTCATTTTTTTCTTTCTAGTAACTTTAAAATTAATCTCATATATAAATCTATCTTCGTCAATTGATATTTTACTTGTCCCTCCGAGCAATTCTATCAAATTCTTCGCAATATACAATCCGAGTCCACTACCTTCAGAATGGCGTGACCTTTCCCCTCTTACGAATTGTCCCATCAATTCTTCTGCACTAACTTCAATCTTATTTTTACAAACATTGGAAAATTTAAGGATAATATTATCATTTACTACATCGCATTCACCGTAAACATTCGTGTTATGTTTTGAATATTTCACTATGTTACTAAAAATATTTTCAATTACACGAGACAGCTTGGCACCATCTGTCATCATCAAAACTGTTTTTCTTTTATCATTATAATCGAATTCAAGACCTATCTTATTAAAATCAGAGTCAAATTGACCATAAACTTGTAATACTAATTCATTAAGCTCCACAACTTCCATCTCAAGATCAATATTTCCTGTTCCTGTTTTGGAAGCGTATATTAAATCAATTACCATAGTTTTTAATCTTTTTGCGTTATATTCTAGAATTTCTATATATCTTTTCTTTTCTGATTCGTCAGTTTCGTGGTTAAGCAAATCAACATAATTAATAATAGACGTTAACGGTGTTTTTATATCATGTGAAATATTTGTTATAAGTTCAGTTTTCATTTTTTCTGAATTGATTTTATCTTGCATCGTATTGATAACTGAATCATGCAAATGGTTAATCAAATATACTGAATCCTTGTATATTTCATCGTCAATAAACACATCAATATCTTTTCCAGAATACATAGCTTCTACTTTTTTATTGAGCAATATTTTTCCCAGATTATTAATCAAAATAGAAATGTAAATTTTGGCTAAAATTGCTCCAATGAATATAATCCCAAATAAATTTCTATTTGAAACCATAATTGTTGTCATTGTGTACATTAGAAATAGCAACGTTAATAATGATTCAACGTAAATATTGTAGTATTTTCCCTTGAAATTACTCAAAAATTGATATATCAAAAAAGCATTCTTTTTTTTCTTATAAATAGTTCTTACAACTTTAATTAAAGAATAAAATAAACCTACAAACGCATAAATCAGCGTTATGAGAACTGAAAAATTATCTACATTAATTATATTTTCAATGAAAAATGCTACAGTGAATATAAGAATAAAACCAAAACTAAAATATAGTAGTAGATCTACCAATTGTTTTTCTACGTAACCATCGATAGATCTAAAACTTTTTTTAATCCACTTTATCATTAAATGTCCTCTATTTTATATCCCATTCCATACACAGATTTAATCAAATCTGGTCTTCTAGGATTGATTTCAACTTTTTCTCTCAGTCTAGAAATGTGGACTGAAACTATTTTTTTTACATCATAAGGTGGAGCTTCCCATACATTTTCATATATTTCTTCTGATGTGAATACTATTCCTTTGTTTTTCAATAATAGCAAAATAATTCCGTATTCATAAGGAGTTAGCTTTATTTCTTCTCCATCAATCAATACTTCTTTTTTGTCATCATTTATTGTCAATCTTCCAGCTGAAAATATATTTCCATTTAATGATTTATCTTTGCTAAGTTCTAACCTTCTCAAACAAGATTTGATTCTAGCCAATAATTCCACAGCATCAAAAGGTTTTGTAATATAATCATCAGCACCCAAATTCAATCCCATAACCTTATCATTCAGTTCGCTTTTTGCAGACAAAATTATGATTGGCGCGTTCGAAACTTCTCGAATTTTTTGTGTTAGTTCTAATCCGTCCATTCCTTCCATCATTATGTCCACCAAAAATAAATCGATTTTATTCTTTTCCATTAATTCTAATGCATCAAAACCATTATAAGCTTTCAGTACATTGTAATTATCAGTTTTTAAATATATTTCTATGGCTTTTACTATGTCTTTTTCGTCATCGACAACCATAATATTGTACATAAAAATCACCTTCTTAACTTTTATTATACACTAAAAATAAGAAGGTGATTATTACAAAAATTTAACGATTCAATTTTGGAGCCAAATATTGTCCTGTATAAGAATTTTTCTTGTTAATTAGTTTTTCTGGAGTTCCTTGGAAGATTACCTCTCCTCCACCATTTCCTCCTTCAGGCCCCAAATCAATAATATAATCCGCAACCTTAATAACATCTAGATTGTGTTCAATAACAATAACAGTGTTTCCTTGATCAACAAGTCTTTGTAATACTTCAATTAATTTATCTATATCTGCAGAGTGAAGGCCAGTAGTTGGTTCGTCCAAAATATACACAGTTTTTCCTGTGCTTTTTTTAGATAATTCACTAGCAAGTTTTACTCTTTGTGCTTCTCCACCAGATAATTCTGTTGAAGATTGTCCCAATTTGATATAGCCCAAACCAACATCTTGTAAAGTTTGTAATTTGTTTTTAATCGGTGGGAAATTTCTGAAAAATTCTAACGCTTCATCAATTGTCATATCCAATACATCAGCAATATTTTTGCCTTTGTATTTTACTTGTAAAGTTTCTCTATTGTATCTTTTTCCCTTACAAACATCGCATGGAACATAAACATCTGGTAAAAAATGCATTTCCACCTTTATAGTTCCATCACCTTTACATGCTTCACATCTTCCACCTTTCACATTAAATGAGAATCTTCCTTTTTGATATCCTCTCATATTCGCTTCAGGTGTTGATGCAAACAAATCTCTTATTAAGTCAAATACTTTTGTATAAGTTGCTGGATTACTTCGTGGAGTTCTACCAATTGGAGATTGATCGATTTGAACTACCTTATCCAAATTCTCAATCCCAGTCGCTGATTTAAACTTACCATTTTTCATCTTTGCATTATTCAAATCTCTAGCTAATTTTTTGTAGACAATTTCATTTACCAAAGATGATTTTCCAGATCCAGAAACTCCGGTAACACAGTTAAAACATGAAAGTGCAAATTTTGCATTTATGTTTTTTAGGTTATTTTCTTTGCAACCTTTAAATTCTAAATATCCGTTTGGCTTTCGTCTTTGTTTAGGAACAGGAATTGCCAATTCGCCCGACAAATACTTCCCTGTAATGGATCTTTTTTCTTTTATTATGTCATCTATAGTTCCACAAGCTACGACTTCTCCTCCGTGAACCCCTGCTCCAGGTCCAATGTCTACTAAATAATCGCATTCTTTCATTGTATCTTCGTCGTGTTCAACCACAACTAAAGTATTTCCGATATCAGTCAAATTTCTAAGTGCTTTAATCAATTTATCATTGTCTCTTTGGTGAAGTCCTATTGAAGGTTCATCTAATACATACACAACTCCGACCAATGCAGATCCAATTTGCGTTGCCAATCTTATTCTCTGAGATTCCCCACCTGATAAAGTAGACGCAGATCTATCCAAAGTCAAATAATCAAGCCCTACATCATTCAAAAATTGAAGTCTGCTGATAATTTCCTTCAATATTTCATCACCGATAAATTTCTTGGATTCTTCTAATTCTAAGTCCTTGAACCATTGAAGAGAATCTTTTACTGGCATTTGGCAAATTTCATAAATATTTTTCTCATTAATTCTAACTGATAAATACTCATCTTTTAATCTAGCACCATGACAATAATCGCATTCAACATCTGTCATGTACTCACCTATTTTTTGATGCATAGAATCTGTTGTACTTCTGTTATATCTTTCTTCTAAATTTTTCAAAACTCCTTCAAATTTTCCGTTGAATTTTTTTCTTCCAGAAAAATGACTATCAAAAATAAATGAAAGATTTTTCTTTGATCCATGTAAAATCTCATTAATCATTTTCTTAGGTGCTTCTTTAATTGGTTTATCCAATGGAAAATCATAAGAATCAGCAATTGCTTTTATAATTTCATAATAATATCCGCCTGGTTTTGAAGATTGATAAGGATCAATTGCCCCTTGTGAAATCGACAACTCCATATTAGGAATAACCAAATCTTCATCAACTTTTTTATGAAAACCAAGTCCGTTACAATGTGGACACATTCCGAAAGGATTGTTAAAAGAGAAATCTCTTGGCTCTAATTCTTCATAAGAAATGTGACCATCTGGACAACTCATCGATGTGCTGTAAGAAATTACTTCTTTTCCTATAACATCAACTTTTACATTGTTTTCAGATAATCTAAGGGCAGTTTCTATAGAATCTGTAAGTCTCGAATCAATTCCGTCTTTAATTATAATTCTGTCGACAATTACATCAATATCGTGTTTCTTGTTTTTATCTAGTTCGATATCTTCTGCTAATTCAACTTGCTCACCATCTACAATTGCTCTAATAAATCCATCTTTTCTCAAATTTTGTAGAAGTTTCTTGAATTCTCCCTTTTTGCCTTTTACAACAGGACTTAAAATCTGAATTCTGGAACGTTCTTCTAATTCTTTCACACTATCTACAATTTGATCTACTGTCTGGCTGACAATCTGTTTTCCACAAACTGGACAGTAAGCAGTTCCTACTCTTGCAAAAAGTAGTCTAAAATAATCGTATATTTCCGTAACAGTTCCTACTGTTGAACGTGGGTTGTTGTTAGTCGTTTTTTGATCTATCGAAATTGAAGGAGACAATCCTTCAATGTATTCTACATCCGGCTTGTCCATTTGACCTAAAAATTGGCGTGCGTAAGAACTCAAAGATTCCACGTATCTTCGCTGTCCTTCTGCATATATTGTATCAAATGCTAAAGATGATTTACCTGATCCACTTAAACCTGTGAAGACTACCATTTTATTTCTAGGAATGGTTAGGTCCACGTTTTTAAGGTTATTCTCCTTAGCACCTTTTATAATAATTTTATCTTTACTCATTTTGCTCCTTTAGTAAGTGTTTTTCAAATTCCTTATTTGATCTCTAAGTGTAGCAGCTCTTTCGAAATCCAATTCTTCCGCAGCTTTTAGCATTTCTGTGTTCAAATTTTCGATAATAACTTCGATCTCGTCCTTTGAAAATTCTGTAACTTTATTAGCATCGTAATTTTCATTTTCTTCTGCCACAAAAGTATTTTGAATTCTTTTTCTAACAGATTTATTTATAGTAGTTGGAGTAATATTGTGCTCTTTGTTGTATTCTTCTTGTATTTCTCTACGTCTATTAGTTTCTGTTATAGCTACATCCATTGATCTTGTAATAGTATCACCGTACATTATAACGTGACCATTTGAATTTCTAGCAGCTCTACCTATTGTTTGTATAAGAGAAGTCTCTGAACGCAAGAACCCTTCTTTATCGGCATCCAAAATCGCAATCAACGAAACCTCTGGTAAATCCAATCCTTCTCTCAAAAGGTTGATTCCTACAAGTACATCGTATTTTCCTTCTCGCAAATCTCTTATGATTTCCATTCTTTCAATCGTATCAATATCTGAATGCAAATAAGTTACTTTAATATCCAAATCTTCAAGATATCTTGTCAAATCTTCGCTCATTTTTTTAGTAAGAGTAGTAATCAAAACGCGTTCGCCTTTTTCAATTGTCTTATTGATTTCACTAACCAAATCATCAATTTGCCCTTTTGTTGGACGAACTTCAATTTTTGGATCTAATAATCCTGTAGGTCTAATAACTTGCTCAACAACTTCATTAGTTTTTGCTTTTTCATACTTTCCTGGAGTTGCTGAAACATAAATTACCTGATTCATCATTGATTCAAATTCACTAAATTTCAAAGGACGATTGTCAAGTGCAGAAGGCAATCTAAAACCATAATCAACCAAGCTCGTTTTTCTCGACCTGTCTCCCTCATACATACCACCTATTTGTGGAACAGTAACATGCGATTCATCAATCATAGTTACAAAATCTTTTGGAAAATAGTCGATAAGAGTATATGGTCTACTTCCAGGTTTTCTCTGAGACATGTGTCTTGAATAATTCTCTATTCCAGTACAAAATCCCATTTCTTTTAGCATTTCTATATCGTATCTTGTTCTTTGCTCTAATCTTTGAGCCTCTAACAATTTATTGTGATCTTTAAAGTATTTTAATCTATCTTCTAATTCTTCTTCTATGGTTACAATAGCTTTTTCAACTTTTTTCTGAGTTGTTGCATAGTGACTCGCTGGATAAATTGCAACGTGATTTCTTTCTCCGACAATTTCTCCAGTTAATGCATCAATTTCAGTAATTCTATCTATTTCGTCACCGAAAAATTCTATTCTAACACTTTTTTCACCACTTGATGCCGGGAAAATATCCAAGCTATCTCCCCTTACTCTGAAAGTTCCTCTAGTAAAGTTAATATCATTTCTAACGTATTGAATATCGATTAATTTTTTCATAACTTCAGTTCTATCTTTTTCCATGCCAGGACGCAAAGATATAACCAAATTTTCGTAATCAATTGGGTCTCCCAAACCATAAATACATGAAACAGAAGATACGATAATAACATCTCTTCTCTCAAACAAACTCATGGTTGCACTGTGGCGAAGTTTATCTAATTCTTCATTAATACTTGAATCTTTCTCGATATAAGTATCCGATTGAACAACGTATGCTTCTGGTTGGTAGTAGTCATAATACGAAACGAAAAATTCAACCGCATTTTCTGGGAAAAATTCCCTAAACTCACTAGCTAACTGATATGCTAAAGTTTTATTGTGAGCTATAACCAGAGTTGGTCTTTGAACTTTTTGAATAATATTTGCCATCGTAAAAGTTTTACCAGAACCAGTAACACCTTTTAAAATTTGATGATTTTTTCCATTTTCCAAACCATTTGCAAGTTTATCAATCGCTTGTGGTTGATCACCTGTAGGCTTGAATTTTGAATGTAATTTAAATTCCATAACTCACCCCTTGAACATATGTTTTACTTTAACATTATATATCATTCGCATTTTTAATTCAATAAATAATAATTCGTGTTCATTGTCGAAATATCTAAAAAAATTTCTTAAACAAAAACTAGGCTCACAGAGCCTAGCCAAATATTTTTATTATAAATCTTCTTCATTTATTACTTTTTCATTAAAACCATCTTTATACTCATCATTCTTTACAATATGTCTGTTGAATATTTTATCGATAGCTACAGAGATTGCAGTATCCCCAGAAATATTCGCAGCAGTTCCAAATGAATCTTGTGTCAAATAAAGTGTCATCAACAATGATGCAAGTTCACCTTCAGATGGAATTCCAACTACTGGCAAGAATGGCAATGCACTCATAATTGCTCCACCTGGAGCTCCTGGAGCAGCAACCATTGCTATTCCAAGAATTGCCATATATCTTAACATTAGTAAGTAAGAATGATTCATTCCATACATTGTTAATATTGTAAAAGTACAAGCAGTAATTGTAATCATTGAACCTGGCATATGAACAGTAGCTCCCAATGGAATTACAAAATCTCTAATACTTTTGCTTACTGAATTTTGTTTAGCACATTCCAAGTTAACTGGAATTGTCGCAACAGATGATTGAGTTCCTATTGCTGTCAAATATCCTTTGACTTGATTTTTGATAAGTTTTACAGGATTTCTCTTCGTGTAAGTCCCACTTATTATAAATAATACTGCTACATATATTAAGTGAAGTGCTATTACACACAAGAATATCTTCCAGAAAATCGAAAGAACTGCAAATACAGATCCAGTAAATGCCATTTTTGAGAAATTACCAAATATAAAGAAAGGTAATAATGGTACAATTGCAGTTGACAATACTTTTGTGATTATTTCATTAAATTCTCCTACTAAATTGTAGCAATATTCTCCTTTGCCATGTTTTCTTAACCATGAAATTGCAATTCCCATCATAAATGCAAAAATAATTGATGAAGTTACATCAAAAAATGGTTTGATTGGAATTTCAAAAAATGGATCCATGCCTATCTTAGTTGACGCTTGAATCTTAGAAACTTGGTCCGGACTTATAAATGCTGGGAATATATTTGAACTCATAACATATGATAATGACCCACCAATAAGAGTAGATGCATAAGCAATTACAACAGTTACTAATAATAATTGTCCAGCTCCCTCTCCAAGATCAGCAATTCCCTTTGTTACAAAAGCGATAATCATAAGTGGAATAACGAAGTTTAAAAATGCGCCGAACATTGATGAGAATGTTACAGCAGTCTTCACGAACCATTGAGGCATATACAAACCAGCTAAAGTACCTAATCCTATCGCGATTAATAATTTGGGTATTAATCCTAGTTTTTTCTTTTCAGTTTTACTCATTTTCTTTAAATCACTCCTTATTTTATGTTGTTTTATATGTAAAATACATATTGCATTTTTTAACCCAAATTATTTTACAATACAATTTAAAAAAGAGCAAGTAATTCAATATTATTTTAACAGCTTTGTTTATATTTTGTTATATTCTTGGCGTTATTTTATTTTAATAACGTATATAAAATCATTAATATCATAATATTTTATCAAGCTGTGTAATTTCCAACTATTTTTAGTGTAAAAAAAAAGACTCATACTGACCCCAATCTTACAATAATCTATAAATATTGTGTTAGGGTCATATTATGAATCTCATAAATTTTTTATTAAATTTCAAAAATCAAATATTTTTTTTAATTTATATTTCGATTTCTTGTAAATATTATAACATCACATAATTTTAGATAAAATCTGATATCAAATTCCGAATATTTGAACTGCGTAATATCTGTCATAAGTTTGATCAGAATCTTCGTAATATGCTTTTGTAACGAATACTTTTATTTTAACTCTTGTGAACACTTCTCTCAACATATTTTCATTGTGTCCTGGAGAATTCTTCCATGCTTCCATTGCTCCACTTGCAGTATATGGTCCGTTATAGATATTTTCTCCGTTAATGTTTGAAATATCTGTTACCAAACCGCCTTTTGGTCTAACATGTTCAAACAAATGAACAATTTCTGTAGCCCTTGTCTTTGCAATTGGAGTTAATGAATTATCTTGTTTCAATTCTTTAAGTCCATGTTCTTTACGATATTGATTCAAAAGTGTTAGTATTTCATCTGCCATTTTATCATCATAATGACCGCGTACCATCAAAATAGTATCATCACTAATTTGGACTGGAAATTCTTTCTCATTTTCTAATCCTGGTAATGGCTTTCTACGAATAACTTTTTTGCCTGGATATTTCGGATCAGTTGTTACAGTATCTTCTGATTTGTTATTCATTATCAAGTCTTTAACTTTTTCTGATACTGTATTCTTTCCACCAACGATAAACATTTTTTCAAATGAATTGCTACCAATATATGATTTTACATCACTTGTTATTGAAGATTTTGAAACCAAAAGTATTGGCGCTTTGAATTTTTGTGAAAGTGGGGCTGCTACTAATGCATCTACGAACACCTCTCCGCTAGCAAATATTGCTTTAGTTGGAGCTGTGAAACTTGCATTTGCAACTCTTACTGAAGTCATGTATCTATTTGTGCCAAAAATTCTTTGTGGCTTGACATTAGTGATTGATCTGATTTCTTGTAAAACTTTGTCAGATACAGTGTTTTGTCCACCAACCACAAATATTTTCCCGATATTTTTATTTTGGAAAGATTGTAAATAATCTTTAGTATGATTCGAAATCTTGTTTTTTGATACTAATAATATTGGTGCATCGTATTTTTGTGCCAATGATGTAGCATTAATAGCATCTGCAAATACTTCACCACTAGCAACAACTAAGTTTTGTTTTTCTGATTTATTACTAGAGAATTTTTCTGAAACAATTTTAGCATTAACCGCATATCTATCGTATCCATCGTATCTTACAACTTTGATTTTTAAATCATTTTCAATATGATTTTGAACATCTTTACTTACAGATTTTTCTCCACCTATTATAATAACTTCATCCAAATTCTTTGATTTTAAAAGTTTTTCAGTGGATGCATCTAATTTGTCAGAATAAGTGTATAATATTGGGATTTCTCCTTGACTCATAACAGTAGAACTGATATTGTCCGGAAATTTAATTGCTGATACAAGCACGACTTTTTTAGAATTTTGGTAATAATCTTCCATTACTTTATTTGCAACGACAAATCTATCTCGTCCTTCAATTCTAGTCATAGCTGATTGAACTTTTACTGGACTTTCTTTATCATTTTGTTCCTTTGCAAATACAGCAGTACTTGTACTAAATGCCATACTAAATGTTAAACATAAAGCTACTATCTTCTTCTTAAGATTATTCATTTAACTTCTCCATTTATTATTAATAAAATTTTTCGATTTTGTATTCTTTTTGCAATCTGTCAGTAGCATCAATATATGCTTGTTGTTGTTTTAATTGTAATAATGTTTGTTTAACTTCATTCTTAGCTTCTTCAAAAGATTTTACTTTTCCTTCAGTTTTATCTTTTATATTGATAATATGATAACCGAATTGTGTCTTCACAGGTCCTACGATATCCCCGATTTCATTTTCAATCAAAGCATTTTCAAATTCCTTAACCATTTGACCTTGTTGGAATGTTCCCAAATCTCCACCTTGTTCTTTTGATGGACATGTAGAGTATTCTTTTGCTAATTGTGCAAAATCACCATCGTTATCAATTTTTTCTTTGATTTCTTTAGCCAAATCTTCTGATTCAACTAAAATATGAGAAGCTGTGAATGTTGGTTGAACTTTGAAGTTATCTTTGTGGTTTTCATAATATTCTTTCAATTCGTCATCTGATACTCTAACAGAATTGATTATGTTTGCCATAGCAAAATCCTTCAACAATTCTTCGGATTGTTTTTTAACTTCTTTTACATATATTTCATCTTTATCTAAGCCAGTTTTTTTAGCGTCAAAGAATAAAAGTTTTCTATTGATTAATTCATCAGTTAATCTTTTTCTTCCTTCTTCGTTATTGAATTGTGCTCCTCTATAACCTAAAGCTTGAATAAAATTATCAACTTCTGATTGCTTAATTTCTTCACCATTTACTACTGCTAATATTTTATCTTTGTTGTCTTCCATTATTACCTCTTCCTTTACTAGTTAATTTTATTCCGTCTTTATAAAATTGTATCATATTTTCTTTTAATAGTCTTCCTACAGCTCTTTTGAAACTCGACTTTGACATATTAAATACCGATTTGATTTTATTTGCATCTGTTTTATCGTTAAAATTTATAAAACCATCAGAATTTTTTAGCTCTTCCATTATTGCATCAGCATCTGATGAGATATGTTTGTATGCAGGTTCAAAAAATGACAAATCCAATTTACCATCAGATTTTACATCCGTAACTCTACATTTGACCTCTTCTCCTAAGTCCACAACGCCAGTTAGTTCGCTTGAAGGAATAAGCCCTTCGTATTTATTGTCTACAGCAACAAAAGCTCCTAGACCGTCAACTATGTTGTATATAACACCTTCTACCCAGTCGTTCTTTACATATCCACTATCGTTTTTCAATAAATTTTTGATTCGCATAGTAAGTGCCAATCTATTTGATTTGTCTATATACAAATACACCAAATATTTTTGACCTTTTACTAATTTTGAAGTTTGTTCCTTAAAAGGCAACAAAATATCCTTATCCAACCCGCAATCCAAGAATGCGCCTATTCTAGTAATATCTTTAACTTCAAGTCTTGCCATCTTGCCAAGTTCAATCTTAGATAGCTTTTTAGTAGCCAAAAGTTTTTTATTGTCGTTGTAAATAAAAACATCTACAACATCTCCAACTTTTTCTCCAGAAAGTTCGTCTACATTCATTCTAACAAAATTATTTTCGTTGTCTTTTTTCAACAAAACTTCGGTGTTTATTTTATCAATTTTTAAATTTTCTCTTTGTCCTAATTTATACATTTTTTCTCCATTCTAACTCATTCCACCAGGAAGTATTTCAAGTTCTGGATTATCAACTGGATCATAAGTAAATCCTTCACCAAGCACTTCGCTGACATACGAAATACATACGAATGCTTTAGGATCAATTGATTTTACATAATTTTTAATCTTGATATACTCCCCTCTTGAAACAATCGTATTAATAACAAATTTTTCATTATCAGAAAAACCACCAACTGCTTTAAAAATAGTAGATCCTCTGGAAATTTGATCAATTATATATGTGTTAATTTCTTTGTATCTATCACTTGTTATCATCATATTTACTCTAGTATTTAAACCAGCGATAGCCTTATCAATTACAATTGAGTTGATACAAATACCTAACATAGCATACATACCACTTTTTGTTCCAAAAGTATACATACCAAGTAACACTACAAAAAAGTCAGCCACAAGCATACATTTACCAACATCTATTGAGAGATATTTTCTGATAATCATTGCTATAATATCCGTACCACCAGTTGATGCTCCTTGATTGATAACTAAAGCCATTCCAATAGCAGAAATAATAATTCCAAAAATCAAATTAATCAAAATATCATCAGTTAAAGGTTTGAAGTTTGGTAGTAAAATTTCCAATAATGTCGTTGAACCTCCGAAAATAAAAGAACAATATATCGACAAAACACCAAAGCTTTTTCCTAAAATAATAAATGCAATGATATATAAAATTGTATCCATAATCATCACAAAAATACCCGTTGGAATTTGTGGGAAAAATGCATTCAAACTAATTGCTATCCCAGAAATTCCTCCTATTGTTAAATTAAAAGGCATTATAAAAAAGAAAAAACCAAAAGTAAGTATTAATGTTCCTATTGTTAATATTAATAATTTTTTAATCATTTTGTTCATGCTATCGCCTCCTATCTTTTAATTATACTTGTAAAAAATGCAAATTACAACGTTTTATAAACTAAAAAAACACCACAAAATAAATTAATCTAAAATTCATAATGCAGTGTTTATACCTAATTATTTTTTCTAAATTTATTTACTACCATCAAAATTATCAGAACTACAAGTCCTGTTAAAACAATTGATCCGCCTGGTTTTAATTGTAAATAATAAGACAAATTAATTCCTATAATCGTAAATAGAATCCCAAAAAGCGATGAATTAATCACCGTTTTTTTGAAAGAATGAGATACCATAATTGCACAAGATACTGGAATAACCATCAAGCTCGAAACCATAAGCGCACCAACTGTCCTAGATGCAATAGCAACAGTAATAGCTATCAAAAAAGTGAAGATTTTATTTATAAGTCCAACATTTATATTAGAAAGTCTCGCTCCATCTTCATCAAAAATAATATAGACCAATTTTTTGTACAACGTAGCATAAGCCACAATAACTATCATGCTCACAACTACCACTGTGTACAATTCAATATCTGGTATAGCTACAATAGATCCGAACATGAAAGATTGGAAGTTCGCAGCACCAGGAACGAAATCAGACAATATTGCAGCAAGTCCTATACCGCTACTCATAACAATTGCAGTGGATAAATCAGAACTTTTGGCAAAGTTTTTTCTGATGACTTCTATACCAAAAGCTGCAATCACGCATACGAAAATCGCTGCTATAACAGGATTTATTCCAAAAATAAGTCCCAATGCAACACCAGCTAAGGAACTGTGACTCAAAGCATCTCCTACCATGGAGTTTTTCTTGTTGACGACAAAGGTTCCTATCAGAGGAACAATAATTGAAACTAGGATCCCCACAATAAAAGCTCTTCTCATAAAATCATAAGAGAACATCTCAAACATTTTTCACCTCAACAAATTCATTATCTAATCTGAAAATTCTATTAAAATAATCTTTAGTAAAATCCAGCTCGTGCGTAACTACCAAAATAGTTATGTTGTGATGACTATTCAAATTCTTCAACAAATCAAATAAATTTTCCTTACTACGTTGATCCAATCCTGCAGTAGGTTCGTCAAAAATCAAAATTTGTGGGTCATTCGCCAATGCCTTTGCAATCATAACTCTTTCTTGTTCACCACCACTCATATTATTGTAGTTGTAATTTTTCTTATCCTTCATTTCTACAATGGACAATGCATTTTCGATTTTTTCATGAGATTTAATGTTTTTATCATCAGTGACATTCATCGCTACTATTTCCCATGCAGTTATTGGAAAAGCAATGCTCTTTTCGTGATTGTTTTGCGGAACATATCCAAAACTAAAATTATCTCTTCCTCCAGCAAATTTAATTTCTCCACTATCCGCTTTCAGAAATCCTAAAATAAGCTTTAATAACGTAGATTTACCGGAGCCATTAGCTCCGGTTATACCTACGAAATCTCCCTTTTCAATATTAAAATTTATATCCCTTAATAGTTTCTCGTTTCTATACGAAAAATTCAAATTTTCTACACTAATTATATTATTCATATTATTTTGCTTGTGAGATTGCATCCAAGTTTTTTTCTAACAATGAAAAATAATTATCTTTTCCATCTTCTATTTCTTGAGTCTTAGCTTCAATTGTAGATAACCCAGCTGTCTTTGCATTGATTTCCTTAGCCAAAGAATTTGCAATCTTATCGCTTTCTCCCATTTCATAAAATACTGTATTTATCTTATGTGATTTTGCAAAATTAGTCAATTCTTTCATCTTATTCAAATCAGGTTCAGAATCTGAATTAATACCTTCAATTGGAACTTGATTAATCTCATAATCTCTTGCCAAATATCCAAACGCTTCATGTGGAACTATGAAATATTTATCCTTTTGTGGAGCTAATACTTCAGCGTATTTCTTGTCTAATTCTTCAAACTTTTTATCTAATTCTTTGTAATTTTTTTCATAGAAATCTTTGTTTTCTGCATCAAATTTTACAATAGCTTCATAAACATTTTTCATTTGAATTCTAGCTTGTTTTGGACTCATCCAAATGTGTGGATCAAATTCTCCATGGTGATGATGTTCGTGATCATGGTCATGTTCTTTTTCTTCGTGGTCATGATCGTGTTCCTTTTCTTCATGGTCATGGTCGTGGTCATGTTCTTCATCAGCTTTTATCTTTTCAATATTTGCAGATGAATCGACAATTTCTGTGTTTTTCAAACTTGATTTAACATCTTCTAACCAACCTTCCAATCCAAGGCCATTAACGATAAGCATCTTTGAATCGGATAAGTTTTTAATATCTTGTGCTGTAGGTTCCCACTCGTGAACTGAAGCACCTTTTGGCATAACATTTACTACATCAATTGTATCCTTCGCAATTTCTTTTGCCATGTATTCAATCGGATAGAAACTAACATATAATTTCTTTGAATCTGACTTATCAGTTGATTTATCATCAGTTTTTTCTTGTTGTTCTTGAACTTTTTGATTGTTAATATCATTATTTTGTCTAGCACAGCCAGAAGCCACTCCAATCATAAGAGCCAATAATAATATCCTATAAAATCTTTTCATAAATCCTCCATCTAATTTTCTAATGCAAGTTATTTGCATTATCATTCTAGAGCGTATTTTTTAATTTGTCAAGGATTTTATACAAATTAAAAAGCTCTTCTTATTTTCTTTAAGAAGAGCTCTGCTAATTTATTCAATTTAATTCAAATCTTCATTTATTTCTTCAATTATTTCTTGTGGTGTTTTATCTTCAAAAAATGAAGGATCCATGTGTGTTAGAAAATGCCAATCGTCTTTTTCGTTTTTTCTGTAGACTATTGCTTCTCCATCTTCTGATCCGAAGTATGCTCTGTCTACGTCATATCCTTTTTCTTCCAAGTATTTTTTTACTTCGTTGTAGGATTTTTCTCTTGCTTCAATATATGTTTTCACATCTTTGTTAGCTATTACATAAGCATCAACCCTTGTAGAACTATCAACGATTCCATTTCCTTTTTCTGAAAGATTTGGAATTTCTTTCCAGAAGATTTCTGCTTTTCCTTGTTCTGTGAACATGAATTTGGTCATTGGAATTATATTTCCATTGTATTCCAGTTCCAAATAATCATCTAATTTTTCAGGATTGATATATTCATATACAAATCCATCTTCTTCTGTAATCTCATAACAATTTGTTTTCTTGATGAATTCTCTGCCTTCTTCAATTGTGTCAAATAATGCTAATTCAGTTGCTTCGCCATTTTGATTCAATTCTAAAATATACATTTTGTGCTCCTTTATAACTTGATTTTGAATTTTACTTTTTCTTCTTGTGTTTCAATAACCGCATCGATTTTGTAATTGTTGAGCAAGTTGCCAACGATATACAATCCAAGTCCGTTACTGTTTTCTTTGTTCAAATCACAATTCACATCAAACACTTTAGTGGTATCTAATTCGCTTGCCTTTTCGCAAGTATTAATTACTTCAAACCATTCTCCATCTGATTTGATAGTAATTGTGCCATATTCATCAGTGTATTTTACGGCGTTTCCAATCACATTAGATAGTATTATTTTAAGAGCTGATTTGCCAATAACAATCTTTTCATCTGTAATATGATTGTAGATTGTGATGTGTTTTTGATTTGCAATTACTTCCTGCTTATTAATTATATCATTTAATATTGGTAAAATCGCTACATTTTCTTCGTCATTCTTCAAATTTTCAATTGATGACAATGTTAGTATTTGCGAAATACTATGTGACAATCCATCAATAATTTTCAGAGATTCGTCAATGTACAAATCCCTGTTTTTGTATTTTCCTATGTTGTACTTCATATTTTCCAAAATTATTTTGAGGCTCGCAACAGGGGTTTTGAGTTCGTGTGATGCTCCTCTGAAGAAATCGTATTTTAATTTTTCTAACTTGATGATTTCTTCGTTTTTTGATTCCAAATCGTCAATTGAATGCAATAATGTAGTGTACAAATCATTTATTTGTGCCTTTAATTGACCAATTTCATTTGTAGAATCTACTTCCAGTAGTGCTTTTTTGTCCATGTTCATCATTTTATCAGTAACTTGTTTTATTTCTTGTATATTATTATTGATTAGTTTCGCGTATATTAATGAAACGATTGCCGAGAAAATTATGGAAATAATAAGCGAAAACGGAAGAAATCTTAAACTCAAATTTTTCGCATCTCGCTTCATATCGGCTGTTGATACGAATTGAAGCGAAATTTTTTCTCCTGTATTTAGATTAATTTCTCGTTCCTCAATTATCAGTGAATTATTGTCACTTTTTTTGTCAAATCCAATTATTTCTTTAATTTGCAATTCGTTACTGTTGTTTTTGTTTTTAACGTAAGCTTTTATGTCATTGTTATTAGAATAAAAATTTAGCGACTGAGTAACATATCTAATATCTTTATTATTCAATGTCATGGAAATTTCATTTGCTTTTTTATTTATTTCTTGTTTTCTATCTTCCAAATATGTTTTTGGAAATATTAAAAACACCATAAAATGTATAAACAACACCGTAAGTCCTATTGCTGCGAATATTTGTATGAACATTTTTGGAAATATTTTTAAATTTTTCATTTTCTCTCCAATTTATATCCGACGTTTCTTATGGTTACAATGCAATCTAATTCTAGTTTTTTGCGTAATTCTTTTATGTAAACATCAATGACTCTGTCAAATGGTATTTCGTCAGTTTCTTTCCAAACGCTATCAATTATTTGCATTCTAGTAAGTGCTTGTCCTTCATTTTCTATCATGTATTTGAGTATTTCTAATTCTTTGGCATTTACATCTACTTTTTTGCCGTTTAGTTTAGCAGTGTAGCTTGCAAAATTAACCTCAGTGTTTTTATAATTAAAAGTTTCGTTATTTCCATAATGTTTTTTGATTAATGACTCTATTCTAACTTTGAGGACTGGTAACGAAAAAGGTTTTTCGATGTATCCATCAGCTAGACTTGTGAATGCGTTTATTTTATATTCTTCATCACTGAATGCAGTCAACATTATAGCTGGAATATCACTTGTTTCTCTAATTTTTTTGAGAACATCAAGTCCGTTTATATATGGAAGTTGAATATCTAGTATTGCCAAGTTGATTTCGTTATTTTCAAATATACTTATTGCTTGTTTTCCATCTTCTGCTTGATAGGTTTTGTATCCAAATTCAGACAAAAATTCACAAATCCCTTCTCGTATCATTTTGTCATCTTCTACTACAAGTAAGTTCATAATTTCTTCCTCTCTTTTATTTTATTATACAATATTTGGTTTAATTACAAAATTATCGGAGCATTTGCCCCGATAATTCTATTTTGTGTCTATTAATAAATCTTTCGGATTTTTTCTAAGAATATTTGTCGATGAGATAATTAATGAAATCAGCAATACAATTGTCATAAATATTACTACATACATTAATGCTTTTGTTGATATATTGATATCTAGACTTGTCAATGTTTTATTGAAACCATCAACTTCTGCTCCACCACCAAGTCCAGTTGATGCAGATTGTTTGGCGATCTTATCAGCGATATTTCCTGTCACTTTTTGAAGTATATTATTTCCAATTTTATCTCCTGCAAATCTAGCCAAGAAAAATGATCCTATATATGCTGGTATAGCAACCAACAATAATTCTGTGACAAATTGTCCAAATATTTTTGCTTTTGACATTCCTATCGACAACAATACTGCGATTTCTTTCTTCCTTGCATTCATCCACAAAAACAATAATAAAGCTACTACTAAACCTGCAAATGCTAGAGATCCTATAAATAATTTATCAGCTATTGCATATATTCCACTGATTGATTCTTGCAATGCTGGATAATTGGATGAACTTTTTATTAAATTATATTCTTGCCAATTAATATCAAGTTTCCCAAGATTTTTCATTACATCTTCTAGTTTTTTGTTTCCTTTTACGAAGAATGTCGCATCTTGATAAACTGCTGTGTCTTCGGTATTGCCATAAACTTTGGCTGCTGTATTCAAATCAGTAATTAATGTGTTTTCATATAATTCTTGTGCAGCGCTAACCCCACCATTATTGTGTCCATCAAACAAACCTTTAATTGTAACTTCTACAGTTTCATTGGCTTGTTTTTCGTTGTCTGCATCAAATAAATTTGATTTTAATTTTAACTTATCTCCTATTTTTAAATGGTTTTTAGCAGCCAAATCTTTGTGCATAAGAATCTTATTCTTATCGTCATTTTTCAAATGTTCACCTTCTACCAATTTGTATGCTCCAGATACAAATTTTGTTTCCTTGGATGATTCGTTGACTCCGGTTAACATTACAGTGCTTTTAAAATTTTTCGCACGCTCTGGTGATTGATTGGCCAAAGTTTCTTGTGTTTCAATTATATCTAATCCATCCAGATCAGCCACGCTATTTATTCTTTTTACATAGCTTTCAATGTCAGGTGAATCTGTGATTTTTTTGATGTCTTGTCCTTTGACATTTCCACCACCTCTTGGTGTTCCAGGATTAACTTGTCTGTTGATTTCCATCGAAAAACTATTTGTGATATTTCCAAAAGTTTTTTCAGATGCTTTGTCTGTTGCATCTTTTATTGATAAACTAATCAAACTTAATGATGACATCAACATTATTACGATTAAAATAATGATTGATTTGAGACTTTTTCTGGTTACATAGGCAAATGCGTTTTTTATCATAATTTCCTCCCTAAATATTGTCAACTACTTCTTGTAGTTTTCTATCCTTTAATTCAAGAACAATATCAGCAGCTTTTGCTACTTCTTTACTATGAGTAACAACTATTACGCACTTATTTCTTTCCAATGCAAGTTTTTTCAATATAGCTATGATTTCACCAGCCGTCATATCATCCAAGTTACCAGTAGGTTCATCTGCTAATATTATTGGAGCTTCTGAAACCAAAGCCCTTGCAATTGCAACTCTTTGTTGTTGACCACCAGAAAGTTTCATGACATTTCTTCTAGTTTGACTTTTATCCAGTCCCAACTCCAATAAAATATCTTCTGATGCATTTTTATTTACTAATCTAATATTCTCAAGAGGAGTAAGGTAATCTATTAAGTTATAGTTTTGGAAAACTAATGAGATATTATTTTTTCTGTGATAACTGTGTCCTTTTTCTTCAATGTTTTTATTTTTAAATAAGATTTGTCCAGTATCTGGTGAATCTAATCCTGCCAATAATGATAACAGAGTTGATTTACCTGTACCCGACTTTCCTATTATCGCGTAAAATTTTCCTTGTTCAAAACCTCTGTTGATTAGTGATAAAACTTCTTCATTTGAACTTGAATAACTGTATGATACGTTTTTAATTTCTAAAATATCCATTTTATTTCTCCTAACTTATTTGTGATAAAATTTGTTTTGGTTTTTTTATTAATATTATTCCAGCTGCTATAATTACAGAAATAACAATTATTATCAAAAGTAATCCGTAGCTTTTAGCAAATACTTCTAATTTATCTGATAATTTATTTATAAATAAACTTGTTGAAAATGATGCATTTTCTGATTTTGTAATTCCTGATGCTATTTGTTTGATGATAAAATCTCCATTAATTAATGAGAACATCGCCGCAGGAATAGATACAAAAACAAGCTCCATTATGAATTGTCCTATTATTTTAAGTTTACTAACCCCAATTGATAAAAGTATTCCTATTTCATAGATTCTTTCCCTTAACCATAATATTAAGATTAATGATAAGACTACAAGTCCGGCCACCATGATAGAATATGTCATCATTTGTATTATGTGCTTTACACCGTTTATCGAATCAATTACTTCTTTAAATGCATTATCATTTTTTTCTATAATGTATTTTGAAGAATTTGCAATTTTGTTTTTTATTTGATTTATTGCATTATCCATTGAATCTGAATTTTGTGTATGCAGCAAGATTTTATTGGCAATTTGGTCATTACTTTTTATATTTAATGAATTTTGTGCTGAATTATAATTTACAAACATAGAGTTTTCGCTATAATCTGATGAAAATCCTGTATATTTTTCTTGTTTCTTTCCTGAAAATATCCCAACAATCTCATATTGAGATTCTTTGTTTGCATCCCCATTACCATTCATATTTAAAAATTTGAGGCCTATCTTGTCGTGAAGTTTCAGTTTGTTTTTCTTAGCAAATTCTTCATGAACAAGAATCTTATTATCATCATTTTTATCGAGATTCTTGCCTTGTTTTATAGTAAAAACATTGCTTGTAAATAATTGATTGCGTTTTTGATTTGTCATCGCATCAATAGAAACTAGGTTTTTCATGTTTGGAGATAAATCTTCACGCATTACTTTTTGTTCACTTTCAACGACATCAGAATTAGTCAAAGTTGCTAAACCTTCATAATGATATGAAATTTCTTTTATATCTTTAATTTGGTTTAATTTCTCAAAATCATTTATTTTAAAGTATCCATTTTTTTCTTTCTTAGTTATTGCAATAGATGAGTTGGACGTTTCATACAATGATTTTTCTAGTGTTTTTTGTGATTTCGAAATACTTAAACAAGCATATAAACATGATAATACGAGTGTTAGAATTATCAGCATTATCAAAGTTCTATTTCGTTTTCTTGTTATATAAAAAATCGCATTTTTTAACATACATTTCTCCTTAATTTTGTTATATGTATATCTTACAACAGTTTTATGAAATGTATATGAAATTCATGGCAATCATAACCACCAGCTTAGCCGGTGTTTTTTTTGTTTCTCTCACTTCGTTCGATCAGCACACTTAAATATACAATTAAAGGCAGGTTGATAAAATAACCACCTGCCTATATTAGCTAAATATATTCTTAAATTTTTACTTTTATAACCATCAAATCGCTATCCTCAAGAGCCTTAAGAGCATGGATTTCATTAGGATCCATTGTGATTATATCACCTGGGATTATTATCTGGTTTCCGTTCTCTCCCTTAAAATCTACCTTGCCGTTATAAATTACAACTACTACACTTTTATCTGACTTGTGACTTGGTATTTCTTCGCCCTTTTTGATTTGTAGATGGGTTATTTGTAAGTTATCCTCATCCACCAAATGCTCAAATTTGCCGCCTAAAATATTCGCACTTATTTTTTTCATATTTTCTCTCCTTGTTGATGACCATTACCATAAAAAATGATATACAATAAATTTTTACAAACACAATTTATCTCAGTTTTTTTACAATTTTCTTTAAGTCAGGCAAAACCTCCTCTCTAAAAAAAGGATTTTTTGATATCCACCTGTTGTTTAGTGGACTTGGGTGGGCTATTGGGAAATATTCTGGCAAAAATTCTTTGTAAGATTTTACTGTTTCAGTTAAATTTTTCTTAAATTTATCCTTCAAATAAAACTTTTGAGCATAGGCTCCTATCAAAATGGTTAACTTTATATCCTTCAATTCATTTAATAATAGTGGATGGTATTCTTTTGCAATAAAAGATCTAGGAGCCTTATCGCCAGATTTTCCCTTTCCAGGATAATAAAAATCCATTGGAATTATAGAAAAATCTTCACTATGGAGGATGTCTTCCGATATCCCCAACCATTTGACAAGATTTTCCCCACTCTTATCATTAAATAAAATACCAGTTTCTTCAACCTTTCCCCCAGGAGCTTGCCCAATTATCAAAATTTTTGATTTTGGATTTAGCTGGAATATTGGGTTAATTCCTCTATTCGTGTAGATTTCATTCCTGCGATCTTCTCTTAATTTTTTAATAATGAGTTTTTCTTTCATAATTTTGTCATCACTTTCATTAGAATTAGAACCTTACCAAGCTTTAGGACGAGTAACAATTTTCTTAAAAAATCTATTCTTAGCCTAGTAAAAATTTTAACCTACATTAGATTATTACCCATTTTTATCTTGACTCTAATCATGAATTGCATAATCTACTATCATTCCTTGTGATGTTAGATTTTCTTTTATAAATCTTTCGACTAGGTTTTTATTTTCACCTAAAGATAATTCTTTTGTTAGTCCTATTATGAATTATCTTGCTAGTTGTACATTAGAATTTTTTTCTTGATTTTTTATTTTCTTTAATCTTTCTTCTGTATCGTCTATTTTATCTTTTATCCCTTGCTCCTATGTCAAAAATCCTGTTTTCTTCAAAAAGTATTAATTCATTATTTATAAGTTTTTCATTATTAATGTTAATCTCGCCTTTTAAAACAAGATATATTCTTTCATCAGCATAAAATTCAAGGGAAATATCCGTGTTTTGGTCAAGACTCATAAGTAAAATATGACAATCACATAAATCTAAGAGTTTCTTGCTTATAGTTTGATTTTCTTTTATAGGCATGACCTGTTCTGGTTTAAATGTTTTTCCCTTACTGATATTTTTCATTTTAATCTTCTACAATCCTAATTGGTATTACAGCCTCATATTCTTTCTCATATTTTTTTATTTTTCAAGTATAACCTCTACGCCAAATGCTTCTTTCATATTTTCCTTGCAGATAATATCAGAAGTTTTGCCTATTTTATGTCTAGCATTTCCCATTAACATCAAACATTTATCCGATATTTCAAGAGCATGGGCTGGGTAATGAGTATTTATAATAACACTAATATTGTCTACCTTGGATAGTTTTTTGATTAATGAAATTATTTTAAGCTGATTTTTAAAATCAAGACCACTTTCTGGCTCATCTAATATGATTAAGCTTGGGTCTGATATTAAGGCTCTGGCTATTAGAACCATCTGAAGTTCTCCTCCACTCATCACAGAACATGACTTGTCTTTAAGGTTTTCTATAGCTAAGCTTTTCATAATATCATTTGCCTTCTTATATTCTCTAGCACCTGGTTTTGCAAATGGTGTAAGTTTACTAGAAAACCCTAACACTACCATATCAATTCCAGAATATTCAAAAGAAAATGATCTTTTTTGAGGAACATATGATATCTTGGGCCATAAGTTTCTTCTATTAAAACTTGTAATATCTTTTTCATCCATAAAACTATTTACTAGTTTCTATTTTTCAAAATCACATATCCATCTTATAAGGCTAGTCTTGCCAACACCATTGGGCCCTAAGATAGATAAAACCTGACCTTGATTCAGATTAAAAGATAAATTTTTAAATAATTCATGATTTTTATCATAATAAAATCCTGCATTTTTTACTTCTAATTTAATTGAACCCACCCCCAGTTTTTCTAATTAGGCTTATAAAAATTGGAGCTCCAATTATTGCCGTAAGAACTGAAATAGGTAGTTCTATTACAGAAACCGCTCTTGATAAAGCTTCTATTAGTACCATAAGACTTGCTCCTAAAGATATGCTAAAAGGTAGAGTATGAGTATTATTAGCTCCCACCATTATCCTTGCCATGTGAGGAATTATCAAACCAATCCATCCGACTTGCCCACACATTGATATAGATGGCCCATTTGTGCCAACTGTAGCAAATCCTACACACGGAATCCCTGTCTTTTTAAGAGTTTCCTAGTGTTCTTTATTCGAAGCATTGTAAAAAATAACATCTGGTTTAAGCTTCATTATTTCCTCAATATTAATATCAGATTGAGCTTGAACTGTATTTTGGCTATCAAGAAGCTCTGGAGCTATATCCTTTAAAACTGTATTTGAAATTACTTGCTTTAGTGAACCAGCATATCCTACGATGTATGGAGCCTTCCCATGATGATAAGCCATATAGGTAGATAAAATAGGTATCTGATCTATTACTATTATTTAAACTTTCTCTGGAACTTCTATCTCATTACCTGCATGATCTGTAATTGTCCTAACTTTTTTATTTTTATCCTTAGTTTCTTCCTTTTTCTCAGCTTGAGTCATTTCCTTGCTTTCTGATTTTTGTTCAGTTTTTGTATTGCAACAAGCAGTCATACCTGATAAGACAAACACTGTCAGACATAAAATTAGTGATATTTTTTTATAACTTTCATCTAATCCTCCTTTTTACTTGCTAAAACTACATAAGAAATTTTTGTATTTTTAGACCTCTCTAACATTTTTACAAATCTATCCCTATTTTCTTCTGAATAAGCATTTTTATAAAAATTTGCAGCCCCTACTGGCCCCTCATCTTTTATGATCGTATCCCTGTCTAAGAGAAGCATCCTACCAGTCCTTTGTGAAAAAGGTCTAAAAGAATTTTCTATAAATAGCTTGTTCCAATTTTCTACGGTTAGAGGATACACATTCATGTTTGTAAATTTCGAAAGTTGCCTTCTTATATCTTCGCTTTCATTTTCTACTGCTACATCATGAGTTAATAAATAGCCGCCCTTTTTTAAAACCCTGTGATAATTTTTAAGAGCCTTTGCTTTTTCTTCATTTGGAAGCATGGTGAGCATTGCCTCATTAATTATTAAGTCAAATGTTTCATCCTCAAAATCCAACTTTAAGGCATCTATATTCATAACTTCAATTTCTTTGTCTAAGCCTAAAAGCTTTATATTCTCTAGGGCTTGATCTATGACAACTTGGTCATTGTCTATACCTATTACTTTGCATTTATATTTCGTATAAACTCTTATTAGGTTATCTCCTCTATTGCAAGCAACTTCCAAAACTTGCATATCTTTATCTATCTGTACCTGATCAAGCAACCAATCAGTCATAATACCGCCGCCTGGTCTGAGTCTTGTTCTTCCAAGCATCTTTAAAAAATCATGTCCAAAAACAATTTTATTTTTTTCCATTTTATCTTCCTCCTTGATAATAATTATCATTACATTTATAATTATATCATGGATAATTTTTATTGCAGTTGCTAAAGCAACAAGAAAGGATTTTATGGAAAAAATTATTGTGAAAAGTAAATTATTTTATGGTTTAGACGAAAGTACTATACACCACATACTTTCTTGTATTGATCATAAAATCTTAGTTTTTAGTAAAGGCGGATACCTATATGATTTTTCTAAGGGATTTAAGGCAGGTATAGTTTTAAAGGGAAGAATTGATCTATCTACAATAGATGATGATAAAGAAATTATAGATAGAATTTATGAGACTTCAGATTCTTTTTCTTTAAATTTTTCTTCCCTAGCTGATAGACTCATAGTCGCAAAAAAAGATTCTGAAGTTTTAGCACTTGATGTTAGCAAAATCTTTGAAGAAAATAAAAGGTCTTGTTCAATCAGACCGATTTTTATGGAAAATATTATAAAATTGTATGATGAGCAAATTTCATACTTAACTTACAAATTAGATATATATTCTAAGCCTAAGATTAGGGAAAAAATTAATATGTATATAGATAGGTATGGAAAAGATTACCTATTTTCAAATAAATTATCCAGAGAGGACTTAGCTAAATTTTTAGCTTGTAATAGGCCTGCTCTTTCAAGAGAGTTATCTCTTATGAAAAAAGAGGGATTAATATAAAAGTATTACTCATAAGACTAATTAAATATAAACAAAAATTACAAAAAATCAGTCCTAAGAGAATACGGATCTCATTTTAAACTCAAATGATATTTTTAGCTATATAACAAACAAATCTCCATAATGAATTAGGTTCTTTTTCCTAGACTTTTACCCTTGAAAATTTCTATCTTTTGGTATCCTATCTGCTTCAAATGATAAGCCTGTTTTATATAAATAAACGGGAAGTCCTACTAAGGTTTCAGCTAAAACTCTCACACATGAATAAGCTGCTATTATCTGCATGGCAGTAAATTTATTGACATTTCTACTATTTTTTGTTCTTCCAAATAAAAAAGACAATAGAGTTTTTAATATCTATCGTCTGATATCATCTAATAATTAATTTTCTTTAAATTGATTTTATTATATAGTTTAATAATTCTATTAATGAAATTGTAAAAATTAAACTGGGATTTATAACAAACCCCAGTTTCATAATGAACTGACCCCAAAAAGTTGGACCCAAAACCAACTTAGAGGAGGTCAGTTTTTTCATGAAAAATTTAGTACAGAATTTAAGATGAAAATAGTACAAGAATACTTAAATAAAGAAGGAGGATATAAATATTTAACTGATTAATATGGACTTAGTTATCATTCAGTAGTCCGAAGATGGGTTAATTCATACAAAACACAAGGATATGAAGGCTTAAAAATTTCTAGAAAAAATAATAGTTACTCTTTCGAATTTAAGAAAAATGTAGTAAAGTTGTACTTAACAGGAGAAATGTCCTATCAAGAACTTTCTAATCAATTTAAGATTAATAATCCAGCAATCATTGCTAGATGGGTAATTGATTTTAGAAATCAAGGACTTGATGGACTTAGACCTAAAAAGAGAGGAAGACCTTCAAGCATGACTAAAGATAAAAATAAAAATAACGAACAAGTAAAGAAAGAATATTATAAGGAAGAAATAGATGAAATTGCTGAACTAAAAGATAAGCTTTACTGGGCACAAATGGAAATAGATTTTCTAAAAAAAAGATGGAATTAGAGGACGAGGAAGATCAGAAAATGAGAGAATGGCTCGAATAATTGACTCATTAAGAGAAAAATATCTATTAAAAGATTTGCTTAGCTATTTAAAATTCCCTAAGTCAACATACATGTATTGGAAAAAAAGATTTGACAGAAAAAATAAAGATGAAGCCTTTGAGAATCAAATCAAGAAAATAAGAAAAGATAATCCAAACTATGGATACAGAAGAATACATGCAATGCTTAGAAGAATTGGTCTTGTAATAAACAAGAAAAAAGTTCAAAGACTGGTACAAAAACTAAAGCTTCAAGTTAGAAATTTTGCACGTAAATCAAGAAAATATTACTCATACAAGGCAACAGTGGGTAAAGTAGCACCAAATAGGATAAAAAGAATATTTAACACTTCTGTAGTACATCAAAAAATCACAACAGATACAAGTGAATTCAAATACTATGAAAAAGATAAATCTGGGAATATGCAAGTAAAAAAACTTTACTTAAATCCTTTCTCGGATATGTTTAATGGAGAAATCATTAGCTATTCAATAACAACTTCACCATCATTAGAGGCAATAATAACTCCTCTTGAAGAAGCGATAGAAAAGACTTCAGACTGCAAATATAAAAGAATCTTTCATTCGGATCAAGGCTGGGCGTATCAATTAAAACAATATACTAATAGGTTAGAAAGTGATGGAATTTTACAGAGTATATCTAGAAAAGGAAATTGCTTGGATAATTCCCCTATGGAAAATTTCTTTGGGATATTAAAACAAGAAATTTACTATGGTAGAACGTTTGAATCATTTAACGAACTAAAAAAGACAATAGAAGAATATATAAAATATTACAATGAAGATAGAATAAAAGAAAAACTTGGATATTTAAGTCCAGTTGAATATAGGAAATTGAATGCAGCTTAGCTGCGATTTCTCCTAGGGGAAATATGAGGACAAAAAACCAGAGACAAATATTTCTAGATGTCTCTGGTATAAAATCCAACTTTTTGGGGTCACCTTATTGCTATGTTTATTTTTAATGGTTTTTTAGTTATTTTATTTTTGACCTTTTATTAGCGTTTAAGTATGGATTTTTAAATGAAAAGAGAGACTCGAGTTAACAAGTCTCCCCAAAATTTGACAAATAGCCTATTTTAATCATTATCTCTTTGCATCAATAATAATTCTACTTTATTTATTTTATTAATAGCAATAATTGAAGATATTGGACCTAACAAGGTTCCCAAAATTATTACTATTATTAACATTAAAATCATAAGGAATATATTCGGTCTTAAAAAAGGCATTTTCAAAAGTGATGAAAATACATTATTGAAAGTTATACTTAAAACAAAGGAAAGCACAGAACCTATGACTGCACCTGTACCATTAATTAGCATAGATTCAATAAGAACTACTTCACTGAGTTTTTTCTTTGTTGCTCCTAATATCCTTATGGTTGCAAATTCTCTTTTCCTTTCCTTAACTGATAAGGTATTTACAAGACTTAAAATAAAGAAAGCTAGTATCCAAATCAAAGCTATCAATATATACACATATACAAGCATGTTTTTTGCTGAATCTGAAACTTCTGTCATTATTTTTCTTGGCAATAAAGGATACACTTTTTCTTTTTTAAATTCTTCCTTAATAAGTTTTTGAATTGTTTTTGGATCTTTGTTTTTTTCAACTTTTACTAAAATAGAAGATATATCATCTTTTTTTGCCACCGGATGATTAATTATCTTTTCATATTCCTTGGCTAATCTATGAGTTTCTTCTATTGTCATAAAAACTGAATTATCAAAACCCATGCCAGTTTTTGCAAGCCTACCTTTTATCTCAAATTCTTGATTAAAAAATTTAACCTTATGATTAATAGTCCCCACAATGTTAGCACCTACAACAACTTGCCCAGCTTTAATTGGAGTTTTAATCTGTTTTTCAAGCCAAGGTTTAACGCTAAAGTCATCAGAAAAGTCAATTCCTATAACTTGAATGGGAAAAGAACAGCATCCAGCAGAAAGTGTAGATAGATAAACTTGACCATAGGCTTTTTCAACTCCTGGTATTTTTTTTACTCTATTTAATATATCCTTGTCAAAAAAAAATGTATTAGGTTCTCCCCTTAATATTGCACCTGTAATTTTGGAATCATAACCTTCTGGGACTACTATAATGTCTGCTCCCATCCTATCTGATAGAGATTTCATGCCGTTTTTAAGAGAAAAAATTATAAATGATGACATGAATAAAATAAAAGTTAAAATTCCTACAAGTAAAATCAAGGTAACTGACCTTGCCTTTTTATTTTCTATATTCTTTTTTGCTAAATTAATTGTGTATAAATCTTTCATTATTTTGCACCATCAAGAGCATTATTGCAAGCTTCTATAAATTGCTTGTAAGTTTGTGTTGCCCCCGAAATAACGTCCACTCCTTCAGGATTTCCTTTTTCCACTAATCTATCTGGATATGACTTTGCAAGATTTATAGCTTGTTGGGCTATCTTATATAGTCCTTCATTTTGGCTTTGACCATAAGATTCATCCTTTTCTTTTCCATCTCCATCAATGTTTTGCATTGTACAAGATTCAATCTTATTGTCTTTAACACTTATATCCACCTTTACAAGTCCGCCTCTTTCATCTTTGGCAGATTCTCCATGATATTTGCCGTCTTTATAGCTTACACTTAGGGCTTCTTCTTTTTTATCTGCTCCACAAGCAACTAGGACAAGCCCCAAAGAAAAAATTATTAATACAATTACAATTTGCTTGTCTCCTTGAAAAATGCTAGCTAATCCAATTACAAAAATCAAAGTAGAAACTACGCTTAACAACGCAGTACTCAAACTTAATATAAAGGTTAAAAAAGCCATGAGCAAACTAAACACTAATCTTATCGGTAATAAAATTATTCTAAATATCCATCTCGTACATACCCCTAAAAATTAAACTGGGATTCATTACAAACCCCAGTTTCATTTTTAGCGTGTTCTTTAATATAATTTTGATCCTGCTGGAATGTTTGAATCTAACATTATAAGATTCAATACTTCTTCTCCTTCATATTCGCAGATTGCAGATAAAAGCATTCCGCAAGATTCTTCACCCATCATTTTTCTTGGTGGCAAGTTAGTTATTGCAAGTAATGTTTTACCTACTAAATCTTCTGCACTGTAGTAGTTTTTGATTCCTGATAATATGATTCTATCTTTTCCGGATCCATCATTCAAAGTGAATTTTAATAATTTCTTAGATTTTGGAACTTCTTCACAAGATTTTACTTTCACAACTCTGAAATCAGATTCTGAGAATTTATCAAAATCTACAAAATCTTCAAATAATGGTTCAACTTTTACTTTTGATAAGTCTAATTTCTTAGCTTTTGTATTGTCTTCACCATCTTTTGAACTATCAGAAGAATTATTTCCAACTGGCTTCATTGTTGGGAAAATCCCCTCTACCTTAGATAATTGTCTAAATCTCTATAAAAGTCTATTTTATGGTACTTCTCCATTTACGACAATTTGCTAACTCTCTATAAGTGCCTATAGATTTCTAGCAAATTGTCGTAAATTTGTCGTAAGCTGTCGTAAATTCTAAAATATAAATTTCATCGCTTTTTCAAATTCTCCCATCTGTTCTATCTTAAAATCTTCTGTTGCATCTACATATATATCCATTGTTGTACTAATATCAGAATGACCTAGAATAGACTGCATTGCTTTTGTATTTATATTTTGTTCATTAAGCCTTGTAGTAAAGGTGTGTCTGAAAATGTGATTGCTTAAATGTGGAACTAATAGAATATCATTAGAGCTCGATTTATTTTTATCCATTATACTTAAATTGCAATCTCTAACAATTCTTCTTAAAGCTTTATTAAGTGTTCCATTATTGTGAACCTTTCCGAATCTGTTTAAAAATACAAAGTCTTTAAATCCATCGATTGAATCACAACATTCGATTCCAAAAGTCTTTTGTAACTCTCTTTCCATAAGAAAAGCATCTTTTACTTTTTGAACCATAGGAATACTTCGCTTACCTGATGCTGTCTTCGGTGTATTAATAGCATATCTATTGTTTAATCCTTTACCTTTACTATAATATACCAAAGTCCTATTTACATTTATAAGACCATTATCAAAATCTAGATCGTCCCATTGCAATCCTGTAACTTCTCCAACTCTCATTCCCGTCCAAAGCATAACAATGAATATTGGATACCATTTTTTATATTCATCACTATTAGATAAATATTCTTCAAATAGCACCTGTTCTTCTATTGTCATGGCTTTTTTCTTCGGAGATTCATTTCGATAAGCTACTTTCAATTCCTTCAAAGCATTGTCAGATGGATTAAACCTTATATATTCGTCATCCACTGCTAATTCTAAAACCTGATGTAAGACAGTATGAACACAATCTATGGTAGAAACCATCAATCCCTGATCTTCCTTTAATCTGTTATAAAAACTTCTAACATCAGATCTTTTAATATCAGATAGTTTAATACGACCAAAAGTCGGTTCGACAAATTGTTGATACATATAGATGTAATTTTTAAAGGTATTATCTTTTAAACCTCTTTTTACCTTTGTCCATAGCTTAAAAGTATCATTTACAGATAAGCTACTTCCTTCGTTGTTGATTCCATCTATAGTATTGCGTAAAATATCTAATTCCTTTTCTCTTAATTCTTTTAGAGTTTTCGCATAGATAGATTTTCTACGACCTATTTTGTCTTGCCACTTAAATTCATAAGTGCCATTTGATCTTTGATATTCACCGTCTTTTAAAACAACCCCTTTACTATCTTTGCGTCTTTTTACCATAAAAATTCTCCTTTTTTGATAAAAGACACGCTATAATTATTATACCGCATTAAGCGTGTTTTATATATAGTTTTAGATTAGATAGAGAACTGTCTATTTAAATATTCTTCCATTAACTTTTTCTTAATAAGACGCTTACTACCATTAAATAATACAAAATCACAATCATTTTCATCCGTTAATTGTCTAACTTTATCTTGACCAATATTAAAATATTCAGATGCTTCTTTTAATGTTAGAAATGCTTTCTCAGAAACACGAACACCTTTTATATTTTCGTTAATCATAAATCCTCCAAATAATATATTTAAAATATTTATTTTAATATTTTTAAAGTTTTTTGACATTGACAAGTGCCTTGGATTAGCAACATAGGAATCTCACCTCCGCCTCTGTTCAGGATGAGCCGGCTTCAACCTTAGAAGTATCATTATCCTCATTTTCTTCGTAGCGAATAGGGTATCCCTCCCTATATTCAAACTCTTACTTATCGCTCCCTTTCTTCTTCCCTTGCTTTTTGCTTAGCAGTACTTGTTTTGCCGAATTATTCAGCAGAAAGATCTTGGCGGATAGATTATTACGCTCCAAAAATGATTAATGTCTTGTCTTGGTCTATTCAATTGTTAAGGTTCAAATATTGTTTAAATTTCTTTTAACATAGAAAGAGGACAAAACTCCCCTCACTTTATAAAGGAAAATTTGCCCTCTTTGGTAACCAGAAACTATATTTCTTCTATAAATTTCTTTAGTTTTTCTAAAATCTTATCTCGCCTTTTTATTAAAGCAGGATGTGATATATTTTGAGTCTTTGCTACTGCACGAAGTGTTTCATCATTGAAATATAATCTTTCGATTATTTCCCGTTCCTCCTCATTTAACTTTGACATAGCATTTCTTAG
This sequence comes from Finegoldia magna ATCC 29328, assembly GCF_000010185.1. Lineage (NCBI taxonomy): Bacteria > Bacillati > Bacillota > Tissierellia > Tissierellales > Peptoniphilaceae > Finegoldia > Finegoldia magna. The sequence continues at coordinate 1,004,663 of NC_010376.1, forward strand.
TGCTTCAATCATTATTTGTGTAGCTACAACTTTTTCAACATCAACGTTTTTATCTTCTAGATTATTTTCAAAATTCCCATCGTGATTTAGAGATGAAAAAAAGAGCAAGTGGTTTTTCTTGTCCACCTGCTCCAAATACTTTTCGTGTTCTTTTTCTCGCCAGTAGACTTTATATATCTGCTCGCTGACTTTAACCCTTTGTCCGTTGACATAAAGGTAATACTCTTTTGCCATAAAGTTTCCTCCATTTCTTTTTTGTCTATTTGTTATTCAGACAAAAAAGGAGGACTCCTGCATCTTGGCATAAGAAGTCCTCTGAAATGAAAGAAATCCGTTCTTTCTTTTACAATATTTAATTGTTTAGACGAGAATATATAAAGACAGACAACTACAAGAATTATAGAAAAAAGGAGTATTTTTATTCCATTTCAATTCTACAAGGTAACTTATACACTTGTTCATCTCCCTTTCCCCCCGTTCATTATAGATAAATAGCATCCATACCTACAGCCTCTTTTGATTATTTTCGCTTTTATATCAAATGTCCTTGTATTTACGCTTTGTCTTTTCCCATTTTCCTAAGTCCATTAAGCATTAAAAACAGTCCCAACATAATCATACTAAAATCTACAATAGGTTCAGCCCACCAAACTGCACTTGCTCCAAAAAATTTTGGAAGCAATAATATAGCCGGAATAAACAAAATCAGCTGTCTAAGCATTACAATCATGCTTGCTTTTTTCCCATCTCCAATAGATTGAAAGAATGTAAGTGTCATTATCATAATTCCATACAAAATAAATGTGGAATAAAACATCTTGAAATTCATAACACCAGCTTCTATGATTTCACTTCTTACACTGAATAGTGATAGTAATTTTTCTGAATAAAACATCGATGGTATCCATGAAAGAGCTGCAAGAATAGTTGCTCCGTACATAAAAACCTTCATTGTATCTTTTACTCTTTTATATTGCTTTGCTCCGAAATTTGCCCCAATAACAGGCTGTAAACCTTGGCTCATTCCCCAAAGAGGAATAAAGGAGAACATATACAATCTCATTGTAGCAGCCATTAAAATTCCCCAATTATCTCCACCGTATGCGAAAGCTTGCTTAAACAAGAATGTTTGTTGTACTGCAAACAAAATTTGCATCATCATTGCAGAACTTCCTATGCTAAACATTTCACTGGAAATATCCTTACTCTTTTGGATTTTATGAATCCCCACAAAAGCACTTTTCTTTGAAAAATAGCGGAAGGTTAATATAGCTTGCACAATTTGAGAGATTACAGTTGCAATAGCTGCCCCTTCAATCGCATATTCTCCCATCAACTTCATGAAAATAGGATCTAAAATAATGTTTAATATTGCTCCTACCCCCATAATAATCATGGATTGCTTTAATGCACCTTCACCACGCATTGTCATATTTCCGGCTTGAGCAAAATTAACAAATATGGAGCCAAAAAAAACTACTCTTAAATATCTGACTCCAAGTTCTTTAATATTCCCCTTTGCTCCTACTAAATCCAAAAAATTAGGTGCAAATATCAAACCTAATATTGTGATAACTATAGAGAATAAAATTACCCAATAACAAAAATTTCCAAATATCTTGTCAGTTGTTTCTTTATCTCCCTTTCCAATCGCCCTTGATAATATTGATGCACTACCAACTCCAATAAGTGCTGATACTCCACCATTTATTATTGTTAAGGACATGGATATACTAATAGCAGACATTGCATAGTCTCCAATAATCCATCCAGCAAAAATTCCGTCCATAAATGGATATAGCCCTATAACTATCATTCCTATAATTCCCGGAATAGCTAACTGAAACAATAAATCTTTAGGACTTTTGGTTAAAAGTTGTGTTTTCATATCTTGTTTTCCCATATGACTTCCTCCAGTTTTTTTCAACATTTTTATAACTTATGACAACTGCCACTTTGCTGCCACTTGTCTTGCTTCAACAAATTTTTTGTAGATACCATCAACTTGAATAAGTTCTTCATGTGTACCTTGTTGCGTTATCTTTCCATTAGCCAAGACAAGAATTTGATTTGCATTTTTTATTGTTTTCAATCTATGTGCAATCATGATGACTGTTTTATTTCTTGTAAGTTCCTCCATGGCAACCTGTAATTTATCCTCATTTTCGGGATCTACATTTGCAGTAGCTTCATCGAAAATAATGATAGGTGCATTCTTTATCATTGCTCTTGCAATTGATATTCTTTGTCTTTCTCCACCAGAAAGACTTGCACCTCCCTCTCCTATAACTGTTTCATATTGTTCAGGAAGCTTCATAATAAATTCATGACAACACGCTTTCTTTGCAACTTCTATAACTTCCTCATGTGTAGCATCAGGCTTGGCAAACTTTATATTGTTCTCAATAGTGTCTTGAAATAAATAAACATTTTGAAAAACCATACTAATTTGTCTCATTAATGACTCCAATGAATATTCTTTAATATTATGCTCACCTATGCTGATTTCTCCTTTCTCTACATCCCAAAATCTCGCTATCAAATTGCAAAAGGTAGTTTTTCCAGCTCCTGAAGGTCCAACTATAGCTGTCATTTGGTTTTGTGGTATCTTGACCGAAATATCATCAAGAATTTTTTTGCCTGAATATGAAAACTCTACATTATCAAAAGAAATATCGAAAGTAGTAGGCTTTATGTCTTTTCCATCAATATCCATCTGTGGAAATTCCTCTAACTTCTTTGTTTGCTCAATAGATCCACTAACAACTCTGAGGGAGGTTGTTGCACTTCCTGCCAATTTTATTTGAGAAAAAGCAAGAAAAGAAATTATAATCGTCATAACTGTATTTAAGAATGAGAGTTCTCCATTAAGATAAAAGAAAATACCTGCACCTATTATCAAAATGCTAAACAAGTCCAAAAGAATATTTTGCAAAATTGTATAAGGTGTAAACAGTTTTTCACAATCAAGATTTATTTTTCTGCTATTTTCAATAGCACCTCTGACTTTTTCATCTCCTTTTCCTGTTAAATTGAAGGATTTTATAACAGACATTCCTCCAATTTGCTCTAAAATGGCATCAACCAATTTAGCAGATGCTTTTTGTCTTTTAGGAAGAACACTCCTTGATTTGCTTTCCATTTTTGATAGAACAAATAAGTACAATAGGCATCCAATTGCAACAATAAAACCTATTCTCCACTCAAATGCTAAAATCATTATTGTAAATATTATCGTGTTTATAAAACCTGATAATGTATTTACCATAACCATTGCTGCGGTATTTTCTACATCTTCTAAAACAGTTGTAGAAATTCCAACCACTTCACCAATATTGTTTTCATTGAAAAATCCCATAGGTATTTTTTTTAACATTTCACCTATTGCTACTCTTTTATTTGCCACCATGAAATAACTTGCATGGCATTGCTGTAATTGTGAAAAATAATTTGTAACACTTCTGCCAACTATGCTTATAACAAGAAGTATCAAAGCAATCCATGCAGGTGTCATACTCATATCTTTTTCAACAATAGCTTTAACAATAATGTATATTGCACTGATTTGGAGCATGTGAAAAATTGCAAACAAGAAACTTACCCATATAGAATGGTATACATTTTTCTTCTCATCACCTGAGAAATCTAAAATTTTCTTTAAGGCACTTATCATTTTATTTCACCATCCTTTACTCCAATATGAGCATTCCACATCTTTTGGTATAACTCAGAATCTTCCATAAGTTCTTCATGCTTACCATGTGAAACAAGCTCTCCATTCTCAATTAAGAATATTTGTTCTGCATCTGTTATAGTTGATAACCTATGAGCAATAATAATCACCGTTTTATCTTTTATAAGCTTTGATAAAGCTTGCTTTATAATCACTTCATTTTCAGGATCTATATATGAAGTAGCTTCATCAAGTATTACAATAGGTGCATTTTTGAGCATTGCTCTCGCTATTGATATTCTTTGCCTTTCTCCACCAGAAACATGGCTCCCACTACTTCCGACAACCGTATCGTAACCATGTTCCATTTTCATAATAAAATCATGACAACCCGATTTCTTAGCAATGTCTTCTACTTCTTTATCACTGGCACTTGGATTGCCCATTCTTATATTCTCCCTAATACTTTCGTTGAACAAAAAATTATCCTGAGAAACAAAGGCGGTCAAACTATATAATTGCTTTAATGGAATTTCCTTAAGATTGTGTCCACCAATATTTATATTTCCTTCCATGCTATCCCAATATCCAGCTATTAATTTTGCTAAAGTTGACTTGCCACTTCCACTTGGTCCAACAAAAGCCACTGTTGTCCCTTCTTTTATGTTTAGGGATATTCCATGAAGAATTTCTTTTTCTTCTTCATATCCAAACTTTACATTTTGTAAATCAATATTATATTGCTGGATAGTCACTTCTCTATCAGAATGCTTTTGTTCTTTTCCTTCTAAAATTAAGTTAATAGAATTTGCAATAGTCCCTATCTTAGCAAGACCATCAACAAAATTGATTGTTTCAAGTAAAGGTCCTGCAATACCTAAAGATAGAATAATTACAGATATAAATACTTCTGCACTTAAACTGCCGCTAATGTAGAAATACCAACCAAATGGAAGCACTGTGATCATTGTAGTAGGAGATATGTTTTTAGATAAAGATACAGGTAACTGACAGCTCTTCATCCATTCATAAAAGTATCTTGCATTTGCAATGACTTTATCTTTGTACTTTGCGTACGAGCTCTTGTCTTGATTAAATGTTTTTATCACTTCTATTCCATTAACATACTCAATGATTGCAGAATTCATTTCTCGATTTACCTTTACAGATCCTTCATATTGAACAGCATAATTTTTCATTACGAGTCCCATAAAAAGCATCCCCACAGGAATGGATACTAATGATAAAAGAGCCATTCTCCAATCAAGAAATAATAAGTAAATAAATATACTCAAAGAACCTAAGAGATTCGATGTCATTTCAGGCAACAGGTGAGCGAGCGGTTTCTCCATACTTTCAACCTGATCCACTATAATCTGCTTAAAGTTTCCGCTTGGAACAGAGATTATTTCTCCTAACGGCATCTTCGGAAGTTTATCAATCATTCTCAAGCGAATATCTTTCAATACACTAAAAGTCGCTTTATGAGATACAGATAACGCCGTAGAGTATAAAACAGATTTTAAAATATAAGATAACAGACCTATTCCCATCCATAAAAAATAGACCTTGAAATCTGCAATTCCATTTAATAAATAGACTAAAATACGGCTTGCAGCAATGTATGGAACAATTCCGGCAATAACACCGATACTTGCTATAAATACAGATATTTTTAACTTTGAATGTTCCTTATATGCAAGCTCCCACAATATTACAGCAGGACTTTTTTCTTTCATAATTTAACACCTCCATAATTGTATCCATTTGCATTTTATTTTAGAAATTCATATATTGTACCATCACAATGTTTTATAAATTCAAAATCATGTGTAATAATTATAATGAGTTTTCCTTCTCTCTCCATATCGTGTAGGAAATTAATTAATGTATTCATCTGTGGTTTACATAATCCACTTGTAGGCTCATCTAAGATAATAATAGGTTTATTACTAAGCCTTGCTATAGCAATCAACAATCTTTGCTTCTCTCCTCCCGATAAACTTTGAGGATGTTTTTCAAGCTTTGATAATAATCCCATCTTTTCCAACATTTTTTCATTTAGGCTTTTATCTTCACTTACTGTTGATACTTCCGATAATACACTTTCTGTAAAAAGCTGGGAGCTAGGATCTTGCATTACCATAAAAATTTCTTTATTTTGTTTTGTAACTTTTTTTTGATTAACAAATACATCTCCGTGACCTTTTGTAGTACCGGTCAATAATTTAATGAAAGTACTTTTCCCTATTCCATTTTTTCCAATGATAAAATTTACTCCCTTATTAAAGGAAATACTAAAGTCAAAAATTTTATTCTTTTCATATTTTTTCTTAAAATTATGACATGATAAATCTCCACTGCTAAAATTATTTTTATCATCCAATAAATTCACTTTATAATATTTATTAATCTCTAAATCACTTTTCTCTATTTTATTAAATGTTCTAAGTCCATATCCTTCTGCAATAGCTTTCAAATTGTAATCATTTAAATCTTCTTTTTCGTATGAATTTAAAGACTCATTATCAATAATACAGAGCCTATCCATTATATCTTTTAAATAAAATAATCTATGTTCCACAACAATTATTATCTTATTTAATTCTTTTAATTTCACTAAGGCTTCTTTTAACCTTTCTATAGATTCATTATCTAATGATGAAGATGGTTCATCTAATAAGATAATATCATTTTCAGAAATTGCACAAGCTGCAAGTGCTATCATTTGCTTTTCTCCACCAGATAAATCAAATATATTTTTGTCTAATAAGTATTCTATATTTAAGAGTTTTGAGTATTTCTTTATTCTATTGATTATCTCTAACTTGTCAGTATTTCTATTTTCTAGCTGAAAGGCTAACTCCTCAGTGGAATTCATACAGTAAAATTGAGATTTTGGATTTTGAAATACATTTGAAATAATACATGATCTTTCAAATATATTTTTACTAAGTAAATCTAGGCTGTTATATTTTATTTCTCCACTAATATTACCATCAAGGTATTCAGGTATTACTCCATTAATTGCTTTTAATAGTGTGCTTTTTCCACATCCAGAATGTCCTGTAATAACTGTAATTTCGCCAGCTTTACATTCAAAATTTAGATTTTTTAAGATATTTTCATCATCAAAAGATAAATCAAGGTTTCTTATTTTAAGCATATTTTCTACCTCTTATATAAAAAAATAAAACTAAAATAGAAACAAAAAAAATTAAATAGTCAGCAAATGTTAACTTTGCTTCTCTAATATTTGATCTATTTTGATTGACAGCAAGACCCTTAGTTAATGAAGCTACTGTCAATTCATCAGCAGAATTTGATAGGGTCATCAATAGTGGGATTATACTATATTCAATTAATAAAATAGGATTCTTTAAAAATTTCCTAAAACTTATACCCCTCAAATAAATAGCTTGTTTTATTTGTCTATACTCAATTCTTGTTGCATAAAAATATCTAACCATAACCGCAACAGGAATGGCTATCTGATCAGGACACTTCACCTTTTTTAATGAACAAATTGCTTCTCCTACACTAGTCGTTAAAATTATATAATTTCCCATAACCATAGGTGCAAAAACTCTTTTTATTATAATTATAACTATGTGTATAAGTGATAATATTATAGAATCATTTAATTCCCTAATATTAATTTCTATAATATTCAATATTATAAAAAGTATGATTGATTTAATCCCGGATTTTATATGTCCAGATAAAAATAATAAAAAAGTAGGGAGCATACATATTAATACATAATATATAGGATTTAGGCTTTGAATATTTCCAATTGTCATAATAAAAGAAATAACCATCATTAAAAATAATTTTGCTCTAAAATCTATCCTTATCATATCTAATAACCCGCTCCCTAATTCTTACTTACCAATTTTTGAAAAATGTTTTTTCAAAAACACAATTCCTAAGCTACAACCTACAAAAGCACCAATAAATCCTAAAATAGCCATAACTATTAAAATCCAATCAGGCATAACTTTCATCATTGTGTCAATAAATTCTTGCTTATAACCTTGATTTAAAAGCCCTTGTGCATACTCATTTCTTGAGATGATAATCGGAACATAGTTTCCTAAAGTGCAAAGACTTGAAAAAGAAAATGCTAATCTAGATTTTCCTTTACTGTCATAAGAGCCTGATTTTAATATTATTTCTCCAATAAATCCTGCAATTGCTCCTGTTAAAAGTGCCCATGGACCATGACCCATGATGACATAAGCTAAAGATATTAGCATTGTTTGAATAAAAAGCATTCCTGGCTTCTTAATTTTTGTTGAAAAAAGCATGTTACTAGGTCCAACTAAAATTCCCTGTACTAAGGGAACAATTGGCATCAAAACAGGAACCATAGCTGTAAATGAGCCTATTAGCATAAAAATAAACCCAAGTACTGCAAACAAACCAACATTAATTAAATCTCTAACTTCTAATTTTTTATTCATTTCTGAAACCTCCTTAGTTATCTATTTTTTTCTAAATCTAAAATATAATTTAAAATTGTATCTTTTAGATATTTCCTATTCTCATCATATGAATCTCTTGCATTAAGAACTTGCGAGCTTAATATCATTCCATTTATATAATTTACTAAAAAACCATCTTCAAAAATCTTTGAATCAATTCCTAATTTATTAGATATTGAATCTAATTGATTTACTGTTTCTGTTTTCAAATCTTGAAACATCTTCTCTAAATCTTCATTATATTTTTTTGATTGTAATAAAAGAGAATAAACCTTAGTAATATCTGTATCTGGTAGACACTTATCCACTAAAATTTCACTCATCTGTTCATATTTATCTTGACCTATGTGAGCTTCTAAATAATTATCAATTAAATTATTTCTATACTGATTTCCATCAAGCATTAAATCTTTAAGCATTTCAGCTGTGCTTTTATAATGATGATAGACGCCACCTGTGCTCATGCCAACTTCTTTAATCACATCTTCCATCGTTGTATTTTGAAATCCCTTATTCAAAAAACATCTCATTGCTGCATCTCGAATTTCTTTTTTTCTTATTTGACCAACTTTTAATTCCTTATCCTTCAATAAAAGACCTCCTCACATTTGATAATTTTACCGAGATATCCCTCGGTTTTTATTATATCTTAATTGAAAAATATTTTCAATATCAATCAAATTATAAATTTTGCTCTACTCTACCGTATACTTCTTAATTAATTTATTTAAATGCGGTATAATTAATAAAACTAAATAAACGCTTAACGCTTATAACTATAATAGCAAGCACAGTAAGTGAGTACCCACTTACGAAAAATTGATGAAGCAGAACCTATATGGACTGCTTCTTTTTTTATCAATTTTACCTTGTTAGGGAGAACCCTAAGACCCCAATTTTTTATTATAAGGAGAACTACTATGGATAATAGAAAGAGAAGAAATCAACTTAAAATATATTTAACAGATGAAGAAAAAGAAATCTTCGAAAAGAAAATGAAACTTGCTAATTGCAAAACAATGTCCCACTTTCTTAGGAAATGTGTATTAGAAAAAGAAATTTATGTAGTAGATTTAGAACCATTTAGAAACCTGCAATGGCTGCTTTCAAATGCAACAAATAACATAAACCAGATTGCAAAAGCTACTAATACAACTGGTGTTATTTACAAGAATGAAATTGAATCAATGAATAAGCAGATAGAAAAATTATCAAGAGAAATATGGCAGATCCATTCCCTACTTCTTAATAAATCAAAAGAAAGTTCTGGTGATTAATATGGCAATTACAAAAATACATCCTATAAAATCGACTCTAAATTTGGCAATAGATTACATTACTAAGAGTGAAAAAACTGATGAAAAAGTCTTGGTTTCTTCATTCAAATGTCATCCATCTACTGCTCATATTCAGTTTATGAAAACACGAGAAGACAATGATACTAAAGGTTCAGTTTTAGCTCGACATTTAATCCAATCTTTTCTACCAGGAGAGGTTGACCCTATAAAAGCTCACGAAATAGGAATGGAATTATGTAAGAAAATTTTAAAAGAAAATTATGAATTTGTTCTTGCAACTCATATAGATAGAGGACATATCCATAACCATATTATTTTTAATAATGTTAATTACAAGACTGGTAAATGCTACCAATCTAACAAAAAAACTTACCATAAAATCAGATATCAAAGTGACGAATTATGTAAAGAAAATAAGCTTTCAGTCATTGATGAATATTATGAAGCTTACAAAAGAAAATACAAAACTGCTGGTAAATCTTGGTATGAGTATGACCAAAACAAGAAAGGAAATTCTTGGAAGTCTAAACTGCAATTTGATATAGACAGAATGATTAATAAGTCTAAATCTTGGGAAGAGTTTTTAGAAAATATGAAATCTCTTGATTATGAAATTAAGTTTGGTAAACACATTGCTTTTCGTCATAAAGATAAGCAAAGATTTACAAGAGCTAAGACTATCGGAGAAGATTATACAGAAGAAAAAATCAAAGAAAGAATAGATTTAGTTATTAAAAACAAAGCTAATCCTATTAAAAAACGAGTAGGAAGTGTTATTGATATATCTACTAATAAAAAAGCTCAATCCTCTAAAGGTTACGAAGTCTGGGCAAGAAAACATAATATAAAAACAATGGCTGACTCGATAATTAAGCTTAGAGAGCAAGGAATTAATTCAATTACTCAACTCGATGATCTAATCAAAAAATCTGCTGATGATAGACAAGACTTATTAGATAAAATAAAAAAAATTGAAACTGAAATGAAGAGTTTATCTCAAGATATGGAAAATATAAATACTATAAATAAGTATCGTGAAATCTACAAATACCACAAGAAAAATCCTGAAGATAAGCAATTTGCAGAGGAGTATTATAGCGAACTTTCCGTATATAAAATAGCCGCAAAAGAAATTTTAGAAAACTATAAAAAGCTTCCAAACACAAAAGAAATACTATCAAATCTCGATAAATTGCAAGAAAAAAAGAACACCCTTATGCAAGAGTATTCTTTGAATAAAGAACAATTTTCTGATCTTGTTCAATATAGGAAAAACTATGAAAATTATTATGGGAAGGAAGTGGAGAGATAAAAAGCTATAAGCGGATAAACTTATAGCTTTTTTAAAATTAGTTACAAATTTTTAATCTAAACTTATTATCTCACTTAAACAGATCCTACTAGATGTCCTACAAACATTGCTATAGGAATTAACAAGATTAATAGAATATTCAACACTATGAACAACTTATCCTTTTCCTTCACCCCAAATATTAAACCTATTAGTCCAATAACTGGACAGACAAACATTGATGTCAGTCCAGTTGGTCTTAGCTTTGTAAAGCTTTCAAATATATCTACTGGAAGTAGGTAGGAAATCACAAATATTACAAGTCCAAGTAGAAATATCTTCTTGCTTAATTTCTATTTCATAAATATTCCTCTTTATTTGAAATTATATTGTTCGAATTAAATCTATGGTCGGTCTGTCTAAAATTCTCTTTAAGGAGAAGTGATAGATGATTAGATTAATACCATAGACGACTAGTGAGAATCCTAGGAAGCTTTTGTAATCATAATATTTTATTAAAGTATTCATTCTTAAATCAGAAGCGATTATCGATATTATAAACATAACTCCTAAGCTCACCATAATAGAAATTATAAAGGATTTTACCTGCTCCCCAATAAATTCCTTTTGATAGATGTTCTTTAACTCATCTACATCCATTCCACAAGAGTAAAGACTACCAATTTCTTTTTTTCTGCTCATTAGGCTTAAATTAATGGACGAGTAACCATTGGTGATATTTAATACAAAGATGATTGAAGCAATACCTATTGCAAATTTTATGAAACTTTTCACGTCCTTATATTCATTTTTTGCGATTTCTTCACCTATTGTGATATTAAATCTATCTTCAGGTGAAATTTGTTCTCTAATCATGGCCTCTACATATTCTTTTACATCTTTGGTATCAGAGTCTTTTACCTTCATATTCAAAGTATAGGCATATCCTGTATATTTCTCATCACCTGATTCTTCCATAAGTTTAAAATAAGTGTCAAAATCTGTATAAACTTTTACATCAAATGGCATTGTTCTTGACTTATATTTTCCCAAATCTGTTATAGTCTTTGAAATTTTAATAGTCTTATTATAATCATTTTCAAAGTTAATATCCAAAGTCTGTGGATTTTCAAAATATGGAATTCTCTTTGCCTTAGCTATTGGAATAGAAGAATCTTCTTGAATTGTATTGTAGAGGACAAATTCACCCTTCTTTCCTCCAAGTTCTTTTAAGTCTTTTTCTTCCAAGGCGATGATAAATCCATCCATACCCTCTGACTTATATTTTTCTATATTCTTTCTCGCTTCCTCGTCTAAACCTGCTGCCTTTGCTTCTTTTGAAAATTCATTTGTATTTTCCACTTGAACATATTTATCTTTTGAAATATATGACTTGTCGTTAGGAATTTTATCTACAATTTCATTTAATATTTTTGGGACTTGATTCTTTTCACTAAAATAATCAACAGAAAAATTATAGCCATTATCGTAACTAGAATAATCTCTGTAGTATGTTGATATGCCTATAGTGATTATAAATACTGAAATAATAATTATCCCTATTGCAGAAATATATCTCTGTGATTTTATTGAAGCTAAGTTGTTAAGTTTTAATTCCTTCCAAAAATCTTTGGCTCTTTTCTTCTTTGATTTTGAAAAATCTATATTCCCTCTTATGCCGTCTATAATGTTTATTTTAGAAATCTTTTTCGCAGGGGATTTAATAGCTAGTGCCACAATTGTAAAAGAAACCAAAAGTATTGCTAAACTTAATAAGGGATTAAACTTTACTAGATTAAATTCACTTAATTGTTTGTCTATCTGTATGTATTTGTACAGATAATATATAGAGAAAAAGCCTACAAGATGTCCTAAAAGTATTGGAATTGCAGTTGTAACAAGTCCTTCCTTTAGAAGTAACAGATATATTTGTCCATTGGTAGATCCTATAGACTTGTAAATGGAAAGCTCTCGAATCTTCCTTAACCCCCAAACCCAAAAGATATTTTTTATAAAAAACACAAAGATTGCTATACAGCCAAGAACTGATAGAACGGTAACAGCCTTGCTCTTTATATTTTGTAAGGGTTCGTGTTCTACTCCATAATAGTTTATAAGACTTTTAGAAAATTCTAAATGAACATCTTTACCTAGTATTTTGTTTATTTCACTTTGTATCTTATCTCTATTTTTGTAAGCTTCTTCAAATGAATGAAATTTTACAAAGGTTCTAAAAGTGGTCATTTTATCTTGTTGACCTAAAGCAAAACTTAGTTTGCTGTACTTATTGTAGACATCACCATAAACACCGACTAAAGTAAAACTTTTAGAACCTTGGCTCTCAAATTTTTCTCTGTCAGTATTTGCACTTGTGGGGCCTATCTCTTCGCCATTTAGAAACCTTTTGCCCAAATCAAGTTCTAGATTGTCGCCTATTTTAAGTTTATTTTTCTCTACAAGGCTTTTAGATAGTACAATTTCGTCTTCCTTTTCAGCAAATCTGCCGCGGGTAAGTCTTGAATACTCTCTCATCTTATTGATTGCTTGGTCTTGGTAGTTGATAACGACTAAATCGTCTCCAAGCTTTCCGTTGTCAGGATCAAGAGACATTTTCCCAGCCAAGTCAATATCTTTAATGGACTTTAACTTTTCAACATCTTCATTTGAGAGTTCTTCTTTAATCTCCCCATGATAAAAGCTTGAAGCCATATAATTACCATAGTTGGATCTCAAGCTTCTATATCCAAAATAAAAAATAAAGGTGAAAAATAGACTTACAATAAATAAGGAAATAAAAATGGGAAAATTCTTCTTATTCATGTTTCTCATCTCCTACAATTTTTCCATCTACTATTGTAATAATTCGATTTGCTTGCAAGGCTATTTCTTCGTCATGGGTGATTAGGATAATTGTCTGTTTTAAGGTTTTGTTAAAATATTTAAAAATTTCAATTATTTCCTTAGAATTTTTTCTATCCAAGTTTCCAGTCGGTTCATCTGCCAATATGATAGATGGATTGTAGATAAGACTTCTCGCTATGGCAACTCTCTGCTGCTGACCTCCTGAAAGCTCACTTGGAAAAGAGTCAAGTTTACTTTCTATACCCAGTTTTTTTACTATATCTGAAAATTCATCTTGATTGATTTTCCTTTTATCAAGTTTTAATGGAAGTTCTATGTTATGACGAACTGTTAAGTTGGGAATCAAATTATAAAATTGATAAATTAGTCCGACTTTTCTTCTTCTAAAGTAGGCTAATTCTTTTGAGGAATACTTTGAGATGTCGTTACCATCTATATAAACTTTTCCATCATCCGGATTATCCACTCCTCCTATGATATGTAGAAGTGTTGATTTACCAGACCCACTTGGTCCAACAATAGCTACAAATTCTCCTCTTTCAATTTCAAGGTTGACACCATCTAAGGCAATGACCTTAGAATTACCCTCGCCATATTCTTTTCTTAAATTTTCTACTTTTAATATTTCCATACTTGTCTCCTTTTTCATATGTCAAGGTAAGTATATAAAAGTAAAGTGATTTTTAGGTGACATTATAAAATTTTATTTCAAATCTTGCTCCATCTTTTGCATTAGAAACAGAAATTTCTCCATTGTTTTTCTCTATAATTGTCTTAGCCATAGCAAGACCAATTCCAAAGCCATTTGAGTCGGGTGTTTTATAAAAGCGTTTAAAGATTTTTTTGATATTTTCTTTTTCTATTCCACCGCCATTATCTTCGATTATTAATCTTGTATAAAGGGGATTTTTATAAGATGAAATTGTGATTTTATCACAAGTCGGTCTATTGTCAGCATTTTTCATAATATTAATGAGAGCTTCTGCCAGCCAATAAAAATCTCCAATGATGCTATTTTTCTTTAAACTCTTCTCTATTTCTACATTGGTAGATTTTCTTAAATCTAAACTATCTAAAGCATAATCCACTAATTCATCCAAACGAATTTGTTCTTCTTTCATTAAATCTTTGTTTGCATCAAGGCTTGATAATTTGAGCAAAATATCTGATAGAGAGTTTAATCTAATAGTTTGCCTTTTTAAAATCTCTATATCTCTATTATCTGGAAAGTCCATCTCCAAATTTTCTATGGAAAAAAGCATAGATGTAATAGGAGTTTTGATTTGATGGGCGATGTCTTCTAGGTATTCGATTTGCTTTTCACTATTTCTAGTACTTTTCTCTTTTGCTTCGACTATTTCTATAAATAGTTTGTAAATTTTATCTTCTAAAATCGAAAAATCGTCTTGCTTCATAGGAATTTTGTAGTCCTGATTTTTCATATTTTCTATCAGATCTATAAGCCCATTTATTCTATTTTTCTTTATTGATTCTAAAAAATAATAAAGAAGTAAAAGACTTATTATCCAAAATATATATATCATCTCAATCCATCCTATAACCTATGCCCCTAACAGTAGAAATAACTTCCCTATTAAGTTTTTCTCTGATTCTCTTAATAGTTGATGTAAGAGTATTGTCATTTACAAACTTATCTCTGTCTTCCCAAAACATTTCTAACAGCTGATCTCTGGTATAAACTCTGTGAGGATTTTTAATAAATAAGACTAGGATTTCATATTCTAGCGAAGTTAAATCCACCAGATTTCCCTTAAAATAAACTTTTGACTGATTTAAATCTATTTTTATATCCTTATAAGATATACTTTTATCTTGTGATATAGGTATTGTCCTTAAAACCGCATCAATTCTTGCCCTTAATATGGCAAGGGAAAATGGCTTTGTTAAATAGTCGTCTGCTCCTTGATCTAGGGCGGAAATTATAAAATCTTCATCATTTTTTACAGTAGTAACTATAACTCTTATGTCCTTATCTTTTAACTTTTTAATCAAATGTTGACCGTCTTTATCTGGTAGATTTATATCAAGTAGTGCCACATCAATGTCTACATTCATCATATAGGTCGCTTCGTAAAAAGATGATGCAATCTCTACTTCATAACCATTATTAACTAAATACTTTTCCATTTGTAAAGCAATTTCTTTGTTATCCTCTATAATCAAAACACTCTTCATTCTAACCCTCTCATGTATCAACTTTGGAATCTATTAAAAAATTTTATTCTATAACACTCATCTATAAGCAAATTAAATCCACTAACAAATAATTAAAATTTAAATATAAAATTATAGATTATAATAAAAATATCATTAGTGAATCTGATTAATATAGATTTTTAAGTTTTCAATATCTAATCTATAATTTATAAAAGAAATCTTCTGGTAATAAAAATGGCTTGATCTTATCTCTATTAAGAAATTTTTTATCACAAACAATAGCTACACTGTGTTTAGCTCTTGTGACTGCAACATAAAAACCCGCTCTGCTTAAATCAACCAATTTACTTTCGGGATTTTCTAACCACTTTAAAATGGGGCTTGTAGGGTAAATTAATACCCTTTCAAATTGTAAACCTTTAGAGTCACCAAAATTATATACCTTATAGTTTTCATTAACCCTTGTTCTTTTATCGTGTCTAAGTTGAACAGGCTTATATATTTCAAGGTATAAGTCTACTTTTTCTTTGGATATAAAAAATACCCCTTCATGGTTATCTTTGAATTTACTCTCTGATTTTATTATGAGATTATCATTAGCTATTTTTGAAGCAAAATCACATATCTTTTGATTGGATCTATGTGAACAATTTAAAGTTGATTCATCAATTTCAACATTTAAATGTGAATTTTCATTCTTAAAGAAATTTACTATTTTTCCACTATTATATTTTTTATATTTTGATGTATTATGAGTACTATAAGTTGCTTGTCTATAGTCTCCAACCATAATCAAATTTATACCAACATCAATTAAATATTTTAAAACATCTAAATCATACCCTGCTAAATCTTGAACTTCATCAATATATATTAAATTATATATTCTTGAAATCCTAGTAAAAATATAACCTGGGTTTTTTTCTTCCATGAATATAATCGCATCAGATATTTTATCTGTATAAATTAGATTTTCTTTATTAATAAAATAATTAGGATCATTTCTTTTTTTAAATCTAGCACTCTTACCGTTGACAGGTAGTATTCCATTAATTCTCTGACTAAACATTATATCTTGATATGGTCTTAATCCATGTTTGAGTAAAAATGAAAACCATGTTAAAACTTCAATATTTTTAGGAATAGTTCCATTTATTTTAATTATTTTCTTTTTTATAGAATCACAATTTGCATTTGTATATGTTGTTATCAAAATCTTCTTATCTTTATTTTTTAAAGCATCCTTCACAATTAATGTTGTCTTACCTGCTCCAGCAGCAGCTATATATAATTTATTCAACATCTTCTATTACCCTGTTTATATATTCTGGATATTTAATTTTTGATTCTGATTCGAATATACTTACTGCACAATTTGTTTTATTTTTCTTCATGTATTTTAATATAGAGTCACTATCTTTTTTGTTAGTATTAAATATACTATTGAGAGTTTTCAAGTCATTTGCTCTTAAAATACAGGGTTCTAAAGTATTGTAATTAAATTTATCCATATCTCCACTATAAGTCTTTTCGTCATAATATATTTTAATCTTTTCACTAGATTCATAATCTTTGTATTTTCTAATTAAAGCTTCTACATCTCCGTCATTATCTGTAACTACATAGAGATTTAAGTCTAATTTATCTCCTAGTTCCAAAAATCTTAGAAAAGATGTTCCAACAGAAATTATATCGATACCATTAAAAATTGGTAATTTGCCATATCTATCTTTATATGCTCTTTGTATAATTAGTTCGTCTGAAGGACCTTCAACCAGTATAGCTTTATCACATAATAATACTCGTAATGTGTCATATCCTGAAACAGCTTTAAAATATTTTTCTGTATCACTACTTAAATTTGTAATTTTAGAGCTTTTCTTGTTTGATAAAAGTATTAAATTTTCTAAGCCTAATTTATTTAAAACAAGACTGCTATGAGTTGAAATAATTATTTGATTAGATTCCTTATTACTATTTTCTTGTAGAATATTAATTAAATTATTCATGTTAGAATATGACAAATGGTTTTCTGGCTCTTCAATTAAAATTATTTTATCTTTATTTGTATTAATATTATTTAAAGCAAGCTCAGTTTTTAATAAGCATTGTAGCCCTCTACCAGCATTGGAATATGGAATACTATCAAATTCCGTTATCATACTTGATTCCCAGTTGAAATTACTCCCTAAATTAACACCTAAACTAACTTTTTTTCCCAAATTTGATTTGGATTCACTTAATTTTTCGTTAATATTCTTAACACTTTCATTCTTACTAAAATCATCTTTAGTTTCTCTAAAAGCTTTTGATATGGAAATTAAATCTTCATTATCTAATGTTCCTCTTATCATATTAGAAATATATTGATCTGAACCATCCTTATATTTATAAGAAGAATTATCTATTAAAAACGATTTTGAAGGAATACCTCTAGTAGTAATATTTTCTCTATTAAAGCCTAGCCATTCACTTTTATAATATTCTATAGGTAAACTGCTCAACTCTCCTTTTTCCATAAATAGTTTATATTCATCTTCATACGAATTATCAAATAATACTTTAAATGCAAATCCTATTTCCTCTTTTAATCCTAAGTCGTTACCACTACCCTCCAAATTTGCATCATCTAACTCAGAGAAGTATATTTCTATTATAATTTCTGGTAATGCACAAGGACTGTTGGAATTAATATTTGTTAAATATTCTTCTACAACTTCTCTATTGAATAAATATTGAGATAATTCTCGATTAATATAATTACCTCTATAAAAACCAGTTAATGCTAAATGTATAGCTTCAAGTATAGTTGATTTACCCTCTTCATTATTTCCTACCAAAATATTTATGCCACCATTTAAGTCTAATTCAAACCAATCTTTAAAACATTTAAAATTTTTAATCCTAACTTTTTTTATCAATTTTCAATCTCCGTTTATTATTTCAATCATTTTTAATACACTCCACAATTTCTGATATGTCGCAATCCAATGCATCACAAATTCTGAGCAAAACATCGGTAGTTACATTCTCACCATTCTTTAATTTATAAAATGTACTCCTACTTACATTTGCTTTTTCCATAAGCTCATTATGTTGCATATCTAAATCAATAAGTTTTTTAAATAACCTTTTATAACTTAATTCCATATAACCTCCAAGATTGTTTTTTCGATAGCTAATCTCGTACATATATACATTTAAAATATACTTATGTTTGTTATTACATACAAATTTATTATAACATTAACTATAGGTTATTTTCAATCAATTGATATATCACTTTAAAAAAGCAAAAAAATAAAGGCAGCCCGAAGACTGCCGATATTTACCTCTCTGCACCTTTGTTATGGTCTTTCTTAGTTGACTTAGTTTTGTCATCTGTCTTAAAGCTTTTTATTTGCCCTAATATGGACTTTTTATCTTTATCTTGACTCTTTACTTGTTCTTTTGCTTTTAAGAGCTTAGAAGACAAAATACGAACATTTTTATGTTCCTTTCCGTTGTTATCAATACTTGTTTTTACTTGTCCAAATATTTTAACAAAATCGCCTTGTTTTAAGTTCTCTATATCTTTTGTCTTATCTCCATAGGCTGAACAATTTGTATATACCTTATTCCCATCGTCATCTTTTGAAACAATTGAAAAATTACTTACTTTGAACTTTTCTCCATTTGTATTTTCTCGTTCAAGATTTTCTACTTGACCTGCTATATTACCCACGAGATTTATAAGATCATCTTTTTCTTCAAGTTCGTTGGTATTTTCAATAAGCTTTCCTTGTTCTTTCATATCATTAATCATATAGTCAAAGTCATCACTTAGTAGACCTGTTGTGTCATTGTTCATATATAAAACATAGACTTCTTCAAGTGCCTTTTCATCATTAACACCTTTTTCTATGCTCACAAGTGCTTTTATAAAATCCTTGTAGTTATCATTCATCATTTCTTCTAAATTTTCTCTAATATCTTTGTATTCCATAATTTCCTCCTTGTACTAAATAAGGAGAGCTATTCGCCCTCCTCTATCTTTCTTGTCCTTTTTCACTTTTTTCTTGATTTTTATCTTTTTCTTCTTCTGATTTGAATTTTGATATTTGCCCCAATATTGATGGTTTCTCTTCTCTTGCATGAAGATTATCCTCTACATCATAAGTTGATTCAAAGTAATCACTATCTTTAAAATCATTGTCATACCTATCTGGTATTCCATCATTGTCAAGATCTTTTGCTAGCGGATCATAGAAGTTTCCATCATCATCTATTTCTAATCCTAAAGCTTGTTTTAAATCTTCTTCATCTACTGATACCAGATCATCAAAACTTGACATCTTTATGGCTTCAGTCATATCTTTAAGAGCTTGTGAATTAGATATATCTTCTTCTACAAAAGATTCTGTTCTAATAGCAACATTATCTACATACTGAGTCCATGTTTTTTCTTCCAAATTTACCTCATATTGAATAGAGTGCTTCCCATCAGGTGTTTCTGTATAGGCAAGTCCTATATGGCTTAAATCAGGGTATAGTTTGTCAAAGTCTTCATAGCTATTAGATTCTGAAAACTCGTAGTTAGAATAATCAACTATCGCCCTCTTTAAATCTTCTAATAATGGCGATTGGTTTTCTAGTTCTTCTACTTCTCCCATATCTAAAAGTTTATTAATCTCAGCTAGTCTTAGTGTCTTATCCCTTAACTCATCTGCTTTTTCAAATGGTTTAGTTAATTCTACTTTGGCATTTTCTAAAGATTCTTTATAGTTTTCAAGGTTTTGATTTAACCTTTCAAGTCTTGAAGGCATTTTTTCAATTGCATTATCAAGCCTTGTTATATTACCATCAGTAGAGTTTGAAAACTCCCCTAAATATTCTGCTTTTCCTAGGAGTTTAAAAGTGTGAGTATTAGTCATAAAGTTATATGAAACTTGTAAGTCTAAATTTCTATATTTACCAATGACCTTGCTATCATTTATCTTTACTTTTTTTATTTCTTCTAATAGCTTTTCTCCAGCTTCTTTCTTATCTAAAATTTTATTTGCACCAAGACTGATTGAAGTGAATTTACTATCTCCTTCTCCTAATTTCTCAACACTTTTAATATCTTCTTTAACTGCTTGTATTTCCATTTCAGTTTTTAAAATACTTTGAGGATAAATTTTATTTACCTTATCTTCAAGCTTGTATTTATTAGACTTGTAGTTTGCTTCAAGCATTTTTAATTTTGTAACTTCGTTATCTAAATCCATCTTTTCTTTAATCAGAGGATTGCCTGTAGCTAAAGCCTTAATTTCTGAATAAGATAGACTTGCTTCATCAACATCTTCTGCAACTCTTACTGGAGTTTTTGAAGTCATAATTTGAGAAATGAATTTCTGCTTATTCTCTATCGTCTGCCACAAATAAGAATCAAAGGTATTTTCTGTTACATATCTAAAGATATTGACTTTATCATTTTCATTACCTTGACGAACAATTCTACCACTTCTTTGCTCTAGGTCAGACGGTCTCCATGGGACGTCTAAATCGTGTAAGGCTATTAGTTTATTTTGTACATTTGTACCTGCTCCCATTTTTTGAGTAGAACCTAATAAGACTCTTACTTCTCCTCTTCTTACCTTAGAGAACAATTCATCTTTTTGTTTGTCTGTATCTGCTTCGTGGATAAAGGCTATTTCTTCTTTAGGTATTCCCATATTCACTAGCTTATTTCTAATATCATCATAGATATTAAATTCTCCATCTCCTTTTGGTGTAGACATATCTGAAAATACTAATTGGGTCGATGAATTTTCTTTTGTCTTATCCCAGATTGAAAAGATATTTTTTACACATACATTTACCTTCGAATTAGGATCATCTGGAAGTAGTGGGTTTATTAATCTTTGGTCAAGGGCAAGTTTTTTACCATCATTTGTAATCTTTAGCATGTTATCTTCTGTAGGCTCGACTTGGTTATTTCTAACCGCATCAGCTCTTTCTGAAATAGCTTCTAATATTTCTTTTTGTTCCTCAGTAGGTTTTGTTTTAATAACTTCGAAGTTTGCTTCTGGTACTGGCAAATTTAACATATCTGAAGTCTTTATATCTGCTACTTCTTTAAACATGCTCATCAACTCTGGCAAGTTATAAAACTTTGAAAATCTTGTCTTTTGCCTATAACCAGTGCCTTCTGGAGATAATTCAAAGGTGTTTTCTGTTTCTCCAAAAGTAGAAGCCCAAGCGTCAAAATGTTCTAATCCTCTTGCCTTTAAATCGTCATACTGAAGGTATCTTTGCATGGTATAAAGCTCTGTCATTGAATTTGATATTGGTGTACCAGTAGCAAAAACAACTCCCTTGCCATCTGTCATTTCATCCATATACCTACATTTCATATACATATCCGAAGACTTAAAGGCTTCACTCTGACCGATACCCGCAACATTTCTCATCTTGGTATGCAAAAATAAGTTTTTGTAATTATGAGCTTCGTCTATAAATAACTTATCTACTCCTAGTTCTTCAAAGGTTATTACATCATCTTTTTTAAAGTCATCATTTAGTTTTTCAAGTCTTACCAAGAGTTTCTTCTTTGTCTTTTCCAGTTGTTTTACTGTGAAATTTTCTCCTCTATTTCTTTTGTTCTCATCAATAAAGGAAACTATATCATCTATTTGATCTTGTATATGCCTTACCTGGTATTCCTTAGACATTGGTATTTTTTCAAATTGAGAGTGTCCTATAATAACTGCATCATATTCTCCCGTTGCAATCCTGCCAATAAATCTTTTTCTATTTTTAGGTTGGAAGTCTTTTTTATCGGCCACCATAATATTTGCTGACGGATATAATTGCATAAACTCCCTACCAATTTGAGTAGTTAGATGGTTAGGAACTACAAATAATGATTTACTTGCAAGTCCTAACTTTTTAGATTCCATAGCAGAAGCTACCATTTCAAAAGTTTTTCCTGCTCCTACTACATGGGCAAGTAGTGTATTTCCACCATAAAGAGTCCTAGCTATTGCATTTTTTTGATGTTCTCGAAGTCTAATTTCAGTATTCATTCCATCAAAAGTTAAGTTAGAACCATCAAATTCTCTATTTCTAATTGAATTGAATTTTTCATTATAAATCTTCTCTAGCCTATATCTTCTATCAGGATCTTCAAATATCCAATTCTTAAATTCTTCTTTTATCAGTTCTTGCTTTTGACTTGCTAGCATAGTTTCTTTTTTGTTTAATACAGAAGTCTTAGACCCATCATCATTTATTATTTGGTCAAATACTTTTGTATCTTTTAGATTAAGAGCATTTTCAATCAGCTTATAGGCATTTACTCTACTTGTACCATAAGTCATGTTAGCAAGGTCATTAGTCGAGTCAACACTTTTACCCTCAATATTCCATTCACTTGAGTGTGGCGAGAACCTAACATTTATATTCCACCTATCATAACCTGGTGTTTTTAAAAGGTTAAAAGTAAAGTCTTCTATATCTTTTTGAGGTATCCAGGTTGCTCCTAACCTTACATTTATATCAGAAGCAGTAAGTTCTTCAGGCATAACTTCTTGTAATTTTTCTCTTTGATATTTGAGTTTGCCTAACTCGTTTAATAGTGTATCTTTCTTTTCAGAAGGTGCTAAATCTATTACATTTTCAATTTCTCCGATATATGAATTGAGGTAGCCAATCTTTTCTCTGATATTACCACTTAAATATTCATCAGCCGATACATATGAAAAATGAAATGGATCGTCATTGTCAAAGTTCTCAAAGGGCATTCTGTTATTTATTAGGTCTGTATCCTTAATATCTAAAAATATCTCGCCCTCAAGCTCACCAATTAAGGTGTTCCTATCTTTACTTGTGATAGATTCCATATATTCAAAATCTACATATCCTTTTTGTGAAACTGATAAGACTAAAGCTTCAAGGGAAGTGTCTACATGATCTACTACCTTTGCCTTTGTTATTGTTCTTTTTGAGAATATATCACTCTTAGCTTTGAAATTATCCTCATCATCAAGTATTTCTATTGATGAAACCAAAGGAAAGTTTGAGTCTTCCTTTAAGGCTCTAGTATTTGATAAGGAGTTAATAAAGCCATGTTTCTTTGAAAAGTTATCATAGACTTCATTTAACTTTGCTTGTGACTCTTTTATTTCATCGTCTGAAAAATAGTCCTTTTGTTTTTCTATTACATCTTTTAAAGCATTCATTACATCAAGATAATCTTTTATCTTTTCTTTATTTTTATCTGATATATTCTGCTTGATTAAGACTGAGTTTTCTCTTAGGTAGACCTCTTCATCAATAATAGTGTAAGAAAAATTCTTAACATCATCTGTTGCTGGAAGACTTAATTCTTCATCTTCCAATAGTTCGACCTCTTCATATTTTGAATTTGAAGATATTTCCTTACTTGCAATATCCATTAAGTCTTTTAACTTTTCATCTTCTTTTTCATCACAAGTAATAGTATTGCCAAATCTGCCAGATACTTCTTTCATATTCCCTAATACCATCTGAGGATTATCTACAAAGTATTTATTATAAGTCAAACCCTTTTTATCAGTTGCTAGATGAATCCAATCATCATC
Source organism: Finegoldia magna ATCC 29328 (assembly GCF_000010185.1). Taxonomy (NCBI): domain Bacteria; kingdom Bacillati; phylum Bacillota; class Tissierellia; order Tissierellales; family Peptoniphilaceae; genus Finegoldia; species Finegoldia magna. The sequence continues at coordinate 1,029,037 of NC_010376.1, forward strand.
TCTTTCTATAACTGAATCTCTCTTTTTCAAGAAAATAATATCTGAAGTAACTTCTGTACCAGCAAGTCCTTTAAATATTGTATTAGGAAGCCTCATAGCTCCTAAAAACTCACATCTTGCATTAATATATTTTCTAACAGATTCATCTTTTTTATCCATAGTTCCAGATGAAGTTATGAAGGCAATAATTCCTCCATTCCTAACCTTATCTATTGACTTTGCAAAAAAATAATCGTGAATCAGAAAGTTATTTCTGTTATATTCACGATCGTTAACTTTAAAATCTCCAAAGGGAACATTTCCTATTACCAAGTCAAAGAAATTATTTGAGAAGTTTGTTTCTTCAAAACCTTTAATTTGAATATTAGCTTCAGGATAAAGTTCTCTTGCTATTCTTCCGCTTAGACTATCTTTTTCTACTCCATAGACTTTAGAGCTTTGTATTTCACTTGGCATACTTCCAATAAAATTACCGACTCCTGCAGATGGTTCAAGGATATTCCCAGTCTTAAAACCCATATCTGTTATGGTCTTATATATTCCATCCATTACCTCTCTAGGTGTATAAAATGATGTTAGAGTAGACTCTTTAGCATTCAAATACTCATCATTTGTTAGATTTTCTTTTAAAATATTTCTTGCTTCAAGCCATTGTCCTCCCTTTTCTTCATCAAAGACATCGGCAAGACCACCCCATCCTAGATAATCAGCAAGATAGGCTTGTTCATACTCTCTTGGACTCCTATTTTCATTTTCAAGTCTTTTGAGCATCTTAATAGCTTTTATATTTTTATCTAGCTTTTCTGATGGTGTTAGGTATTCTGAGTAGATATGATTTTTCAAGTCATAATTTCTAGCAAAACTTAGCCTTTCCTTATTAGGTTCATAGCCTAGATTTTTTAAATCCTCTTTACCCCTCAATAAGTTTTCGGCTGCTTCTCTTGGAACATTGTATCTATCCATCATTTGGTCAATTTCAAGATTGTGGTTATCTATAAAGCTTTCTTGCTCTACTTGTCTTTCAATTTGTTTTTCATGCTCAGATAATTTGTATATCTCATAATTTCCACTATCTAAAAGGTCATCAATCTTTCTACTTTCTTCAAATGTTTCACCTTTATATAAAGGGAATTCTTCCCCATTAACTTCTACCTTAGTTCCAGCTTCAATTAAGTTAATTCCATCAAAGGTATTCTTATCTTCTAAAATAAATTCTTTTCCAACCTTTACTGCTAATTTTTCTGATGTTTGAGTTAGATTTTCAAAGATTTCTTCAAGGTATGAATCGTTTCTATATGGAATTACTTCCGAACCCCTAATCATACCTCCCATATACTCCATATTATCTCTAATGGTTACAGTTTTAAGTCCTCCACTTAGTTCATCAAAATCTGTAATGGTAAAGTCCTTATCTTTATATCTAACCTGATCACCTATCTTAAACTTAGGCTCTATCTTTTCCTTAACTTCTTCTTGTGAAGCTTTTTCCTCACTTAGTGCAACTTGCTCTTCTAAATATGAAAATTCACGCTCATTAACTTCTTCACCATCTCCAAGGTCAATTCTATAATGTTCGACAATTTCGCCGTCTACATAGTGATCAAAATAGAATTTGAAATATCCGATATAATCATCAGTCATTTCTCCAAATTCATTTTCTCCATGAGTTTGATTATGGTCTTTAATATCAATATCCTTTTGTCTTAGGATATTGATTAAGTCTTTAGTTACTATCTGCCCACTATAATCGGGAACTAATTCGTGATTTTCATTAAATTCTACAATCCAGTAATCTTTTCTATTTTCAGTGTTTTTGCCATCAAAAAAAGAAGCTTCATCAGCTTCCTTTTCTGGACTTATTTCATTTTCTAAGCTTCCACGTATTCCTTGATTGCCATTTTCTTCACTGTTGCCATCAAGTTGTTCATCTGTCCTTGGTATTCCTCTGGATTCCCTCTCATCATTTTCTCTGTCAATCCTTGTGCTTTCATCATCTTGACTTTCTCTCTCTTGATAAAGTCCACTGCCTGATTCTGAATTTCCTTCAGGTGGTTCAAAAGTGTTTTCTCCTCGTACATTTTCTGAAGTTTCTTCCAGTTCTCCATGTCTTCGCTCCCTACCAGGTAAGACAGTCTTAGAACTGCGTATGTTGGATTCGGAAATCTCTCCATAAATTCCAGATCCTTCTCCATCATGTCCAAGGTTTTCTCTTCGATCTTCATTGCTATTTCTTCTGTCGCTTCCATCTGTGAAAACTCGTCCATCTCTACTTCTTGACCTATCATCTCGTCTATATAAATCATCTTGACCTCCTCTATCTTCATTTATATTTTCTATATCTCTATTATAGTCGCCACCGGCCCTTTCTGTCAGCAGCCTAGCTCGATCCATTTCCTTAGATTTTTCTATTGTGCTATCTATAATATCTTCGCTAACTCTTGATATTACAAGACCTATCTGTTCTAAAGAAATTGTATTAATCCTAGAAAAATTATTTTTTAAATTTTCCATATCCATAGGATAGGCTGTATTAAACCTATTAGCTATCGCATAGGATATTGAGTCTCTCATAAACTTTTCAAAACTCAGTCTATCCTCTACATCTATTCTCAAATCAGCAATAGCCAAATTAATATATTCATCTCCATAAATTCGACTTAAAGAAAATATATTTTCGTTTAGTGAATCACTAGCTTCAAATGAAGAATCTCTTATTATTTCTTTTAAAGCCTCGTTATGGTTTTCGTGGTCAAACTGCCATAAGCTAACCTCATTAATATTCCTATCCATTGATGTGGTTTGACTAATATCGAAAATATATGAAATTCTTTGATTTACATCACTTCCAACTAAAATTGGAATACCCTTTTGACCTCTCATAACAACTCGACCAAAATATTTCTTCCACATATCAAATGTCGCACAAGCTCTAGCTTCAGGTTCTTTGTTGTATATACTTAGTTGGCTAGAAAAATCATATTTCTGATTGTTACCTATAACTTTTAAGAGTTTTAAATATTCTTTTTCATCTTGTAAAACTTCATACTTTATTGCTTCTTGTATGTTCTTAAAATCATTTACTTGCATTTCCTACCTCCTTTTTTGAGTAATAAAAAAGACGATAGATTTTAAATAATCTACCGTCTATAATGTAATATAATTAAATGACCTATATTAATTCTTTAAGTTTTCCATATAAGTTCAATAATTCGTTAATATCCATATCCATTATAGGCTCATACATAAAAGAGTTTATATGAATATTTTCTGGAGTCATTATATTAACTTCATTAACTATATTAATTTGTTCTTCATTCGCAATCTGCTTATATGCATCAAATAATACCCTGGTCATATTATTAGTTTTATCTACATGATTCAGAAATTCCGCTTTATCTCCTGTTTTCAAATTATTTTTCACTTTCCAATTTAGCATACCATTATAATTATTAATTTTATCTAACATTATTTCCTCAGCTTTAAGTCTACAAGCCATTGATAATAAAACTTTATGCTCGAGCAAATTTAAGTTACTAGTTAAGTTTTCAGTAGTTTCATAAAGCTTTTCTATAACCAGATCATCCTCTTTAAACTCACTTGGTATATCAAATCTCCCTATATATTCTTTATATACTTTCCCTAAAGTTTTAAAATTAATAGTTCCTGAATTTTCTTTTTTGTGTAGTAAATTAGTTAATAGCTCATAATCGCTATCATAATAATTTGAATCATTAACAGATTTATCAAAACTATATTCAATTAGATTCCTAACAAATGGTATAAGTGCAAATAAGGAATATTTATCTGGTTTAGTTTTCCATGTTATAAAAGGTTGTTTTTGATATTTCTCTTCTATCAAATTTAAATCTTGTTTGTTTTCAACGATAAATCTAGATGTACGAGGTACATTTAGTCTAGAAGAAATTGTTCTATAAAAATCAAAATTATGAGATAAAATTATCATTCTAAAATTATCAATTGTTGCCATTTCATACAAATATTCTACAATAGCATACTTATTTTTATAATCAAAAGAATCTGCTATATCGTCTACTATAAATAGGACTTCATTGCTTTCTTTTTTTATTTTTTCTATGTCAAATATTATATTTAACAAATATAAAGATCTTTTCTCTCCTTGACTTAACACGTCTAATTTTTCTAAATTTGATCTATCTAAACTTGCTTGATTTTCACCCTTTTCAAATATAAACTCCACACGTGGTAGGTTTTCTCCTATTATCGCTCCCTTTAAATTTGATATTTTCATCTTATATGGAACAGTGAACCTATCTTCAAATATTTCTAAAGAACGATTCCACAATGTATTGTCTATATTGAGATTTTTAATATTCTCCTCTAATTCTTTATATATCTCTAATAAATCATCAAAAGATTTCTTTTCTTTCTTTATATATGAAGTCCATAATTCTTTTTTTAAATTATCTAAATTTTCTATTTTCAAAAACTCTATTAGTTCAGGATTGTTTTCTATTGTATCTCTTAATAATATGCCTTTTGTATCACTTAGTAACTTTTCTATCTGTTGAAATTCTGGAATATCTTTAATTTTCCCCTCTATTTCATATATTTTCTCTTGTAGTTCATCATTATTACCAATTACTATGCTATTATTTAAATTAAGTTTATTATCTCTTACAAAAAAATTATCTGAATCTAAATTTTTTGCAACATTCTTCAATTTTGGAAATGTGAATTGACCTTTTTCAAAAAAAGTATAACTACTGTATATAGTTTCAGCAGCTTCACAAAACTCTTTTATTTTATTTTGAAAACTACTGTCTTTTATTTTTTTAATTACACTATCATCAAAAATTGTAGAGTATTTAACATTAGGTAAATACGTTTTATTTTCAGCTTCACATAATTCTTTCAAGCTTAATAAAAAACTTTTTTCACTTAAATTCATGTCAGAAACTACTGTAGGCTCTAATTCATAAATTTTTCTTCCTTGTTGTGTTTTTTCAATTTTTAATCCTGAATATTGCACTAACTTTTTTAAAAAATTATTTTTTTGCTTTAATAAAGTTGTGATAGATTTTTTTGTTTTTTCGTCTACTAATAAATCTGCTACACTACTAGATTCATAATAATTCTCAAAGCTTTTTATTACAAACACTTGCTCTTTTCTTATATCTTGTCCATCTATGCTCACATTAACTTCTGCTTTTATATCGAATATTTCATCACGTATTTCGTCAGCTTTACCATCTTGAATTTTCTTAAAAGTTTTTGCAAAAGAAGTTTTCATCAATCCATTTTTTGCATATACTGTAATCACATTTGTATTTGTAAAATCAAATTCATGGTTAAACTCATCTATTCCATAACAATTCTTTAATTTACATTCTAGAATATCCATATCATATCCTCCTGTCTTTTATTTTATTATATCATTCACAATAATAAGTTTGCACTAACATGCATTATTGAACTAATAATGCACATTAAAACATCAACCACAATAGAATTGCCGGCCTGCTTATATAGTTTGCTTGAAGTGCAATTTTTTCTTCTTGAATGCACTTCCTCTAATTTGTCTATATCACTATCATCAAAACCCATGAGTCTTAGGCATTCTCTTTCTGTTAAATACCTATACCTACCATTTCCAATATCTATTATTCCAGAATTAGGTACTCTCATTTGTTTTGTAGAAATAGTATAAGAAAAATCTTTAATCACTTTGAGTCGCCCTCTAAAACTGTTATCTATGCTTTTATTTAAAAATTTCAGCATATAGGGTTGGGTCATTGTATAAAGTTCACTTACATCCTTTTCTAAAAATTCACTTAGTGGTCTAGTTTCTTTCCTCTCCAATTTATTAAAAGAAAAGTTATTTGCTCCTAGACATGAAACAACAAATATCCTCTCCCTTTTTTGAGGTATCCCAAAGTCCATTGCATTTAAAATTTCATACTTACTTTCATATCCAAGGTCTTCTAACTCCTTTAGATAAATAAACAAGGAGTCCCTCATATTTCTATCAAGGACTCCTTTTACATTTTCCCAAATTATCCATTTAGGTTTATCTTTCATTTCTTTGATTATTCTAATTGTTTCAAATAGTAAGCTTGATCTAGTTCCTGAATTCTTTACTCCTCCTTGCTTTTTCCCTATTCTTGAAAAGTCTTGGCAAGGACTTCCATGCATAATTAAGTCTATCTTCTCATTAGGAGCTTTATATCCTACTACTGATTTTGGCTTATAAGCCTCTCCATAAAGTGCGTTGTATGATTTAACACAAGCCTTATCTATTTCTACATAATCAACTACTTCATAAGATATCTTTAAATTAATAAAAGCCTTTCTAATAGCACCTATGCCACCGAAAAGCTCCAATATTTTTACCTTATTCATTTAGATTATTCTTGTACCTATCTACAAGCTCCCTTATACTATCTTCTATTTCTCTTAAAAAGTCTTCTTTATCTACTTCACCAGAGCTAATCTTTGCAAGTTTCATTTCCCATTCAGATGTTGTTTTAGCTGACTTAAACTTATCCTCTACAATTGATACAAGTCTATTGCCTTTTTCTGTTACAAGTAGATTTTTCTTATCTCTTCTTATAAGGTCCTTATGGATAAGATTTTCAATAATTCCTGCTCTTGTAGCTGGTGTTCCTAAGCCTTTTCTCTCCACTTCTATATCTTTATCCAGTGATTCAATCCCTGCATTCTCCATAGCCTTTAAAAGTGTATCTTCATTATAATGACTTGGAGCTTTTGTAAATTTCTCCGATATATTTTTAGAAGTTAGCTTAATTTTATCTCCAGTCTTTACATCTGGTAATTCATTTTCTTGCTTTTCTTTTCCATAAGCCTTTAGATACTTGGTATAACCTTCATCGATTATAGTCTTTCCACTTGCATTGAAGTTAAATTTATCATATTCATATCTGATTTTTCTACTAGATTCCTTTAAGTTATCCGAACATGAAGCAAGTAGTTTATCCTTAATTAGATTATAGACTTTGCTTTCTTTATCAGATAAATCTTTAACTTTTCCAATACCTGATATAGTAGGAATAATCGCATAGTGGTCTGTAACCTTAGATGAATTAAAAATAGACTTAAAGTTTGATTCGTTGATTTTAAAACCTTCTTCAAGTCCTTCTAATAATTCTTTCATAGTAGTAACCATATCATCGGTTAAATACCTGCTATCTGTTCTTGGGTATGTGATTAGCTTTTTTTCATACAGACCTTGTGCCATATTTAAAGTGTCATTTGCTGAATATCCAAAATATTTATTTGCTTCTCTCTGTAAGGTAGTGAGATCATAAGGCTTATCTGGTTTTGTGCTTATTTCTTTATCCTCTACCTCTGTAATAACTATTTCATCTTCTATCAAGTTTAAAAGTTGCTCTGCCACTTCGATTTTATCAATCCTATCTGATACAAGTTTCAATCCTTTATAAGATAGGTCAACTGTATAATATTTTTGCTTCTTAAATAGATTTATTTCACTATCCCTTTTAGCTATTAAATATAGAGTTGGTGTTTGTACTCTACCAACTGAATATGTTTCCTTGTAAATGCAAGAATAAAGCCTACTTAAATTCATTCCTACCAGCCAATCTGCAATAGCTCTTGCACTTGCCGATCCATATAAGTCTTCAAATTTTTCTCCGTCTTTAAGATTTCTAAAACCATCTTCAATAGCTTTGTTTTCCATTGAAGATATCCAAAGTCTTTGAATTTTCTTCTTACATTTAGCTTGATTATATACAAGCCTAAAAATAAGTTCTCCCTCTCTTCCAGCATCACAAGCATTTATAACTGTGTCGATATTCTTATCGTTTAAAAGTTTCTTTAAAACTCCATATTGTTTTTTAGTGCTTTTAGATACTTCATAAATATATTCTTCTGGAATTATAGGAAGATTTTCTATTGTCCATTTCTTCCATTTTTCGTCGTGTCTTTCTGGACTTGCCATTTGAATTAAATGACCGACACACCAAGAAACAATGTATCCATTCCCCTCATAATATCCGTTTTTTCTTGTTCTTGCTCCAATTACTTTTGCAATTGTAACTGCTACGCTTGGCTTTTCTGCTATTACTAATTTCATTAATACCTCCATAAATAAAAAAAGAGCGAAAGATTTCTCTCTCGCTCAAACTTTTAAAAATTATTATAATAGTTCATCTTCATCGTCTTCATCTAAAGATTCTTCATTACTTTCTTCATTGTCAGATTCATCTTCTGACTCACTAATATAATCCTTATCATCTTCTTCAAAGTCTTCCAACATTTTATCTTCCTTAGCTTTGACTACCTTAAAATAGTATCCTGCTCCTATAACTCCTCCAATTACAAGTGCAATAATTAGAAATGAACCTATTCCACTTTTCTTTTCTTCTTTTACTGGAACAGTCTTAGGTTCTTCTTTTTTTACTTCTTCTTTCTTAGGCTCTTCAACCTTTATAGTATTTTTGTCTTCTGATTCAATCATATTAAGTAGGTCTTTCTCTCCTACTTCTGTCAATAGCCTTACATTATCTTGATTTGATGAGTGATCCACTATTAGGTGCATAGTTTTTCCACTTTTAGTTTGAAATGTTAAAAATTGTCTCACATCTACTGGATTTTCTTTATCTTTTTCTGTATCTCCACTTGGTGTTATATCTTTTCCATTCCTATCTACATTTTCAATTACTGAACCTCTTGCCTTATTTTCTTGTGTCGCAAGATTATTTACTGCCTTTGTATTACCACCTTTTACAAGTGGGGTTTTCTTTGGAGGATTATTTGAAGGCTTATTTGCTTCACTTGTATTTCCTGGTATTCTTGGAACATCTTGATAAGGAATTTCTTCTTTTGACGGTGTAAAAACATCATCTTTCAACATTTTTTCAAATTCTTCTTTTTGTGGTTCATAGATTGATTCGTTTTGACTTTCTATTTGCCCTTCATTTGTCATTGCAAATGTAGTTGCTGGTACTGTAAATGTAAAAAGGAGTAACGCTATGGCTACTCCTCGTTTAATACTCTTATTCATTTTTCTATCCTTTCTTATTTTACATTTTTAAATACATAGACTGCTTTTCTAGCATTGTCCCATTCTATTGTTTGGTTTTTACCATCTTTAATATCTCCATGACTTGCTCCAAAAGCTTTAGCAATGTTTGAAATTGAAGCATGGATTCTTCCATTTATAATAACTGGCTTAACATCTGAATTGTAGACTTTACCATCTGAATCTTTCATAACACCAGTATCAATATTTAGTCTTAATGTCTTTTTAGCTAGGATATTATTCTCTTTATTGGAGAAAATAGCTTCACGAGTAGAGTTGTCATACTCAACATTAAAACCTAGAGTATAAGCGATATATCTTACTGGAATCATAGTTCTTCCTTGATCCACATAAGTTTTTACATCCATATAGACTGTTGTCTTACCATCTTTGTTGATAATGTTATAAAAGTTTTTGTCAACTTGGAAAACTGCAAATTCTTTTTCATCTTTAACTTGTTTTTTGTATTGTTGTTCCTCTTGCTTTTTCATCTTGTTAAGATCAAATTGATTTAGGATGTTCTTGTCATCAGCTTTCAAAAGTTCATCCCACTTCTTATCTTGAGATTTCTTATCTTCTTTCTTTTCTTTGTTTTCTTTTTGGAGTTTTAGAAGTTCATCTAATTTTTTAGATAGGTCTTGGTTTAGATTTTTATCTTTTTCATCTTTAGCTTGTTTCTCAAGTTCTTCTTTTGCTTTTTTATTTGCTTCCTCGATTAACTTCTTTGCTTCTTCGATTTTCTTATCTAATTCTTCTTTTAGCTTTTTAATTTCTTCTTCAGAAGCTTTTTGTTTTTCTTCTAGTACTTTAATCTTATCTTCTAATTCTTTTTTTGTATTTTCAGAAGATACTTTTAAACTATCAATAGCCTTTTGAAGCTCTTCAATTTTCTTACAGCATTCTGACTTAGAATTTTCTGTCTCTTTCTTTTTAGACTCTAAGTCTCTTATCTTAGCATCTTTTTCATCAAGAGCTTTTTCTAAGTCCTTAATTCTATTATCTTTATCTTCAATTTCTTTAGTCTTCTTTGCAAGTTCCCCTTCTAAAGACTCAAGCTTTTCTTGCATTTCTTTGATTTTATTTTCGTTTTTATCTGTCTTTTCTTTCTCAGCTTCTAACTCCCATTTTGTAGATGAATAATCTTCTTTTAGTTTTGCATTTTCATCTTGTAATCTTTTTAATTCATCTTTAAGCTGAGTAATTTCTGCTATTAGTTCATCATTGTTAGAATTTTTAAGTTCCTCAATTTCTTTATTCAATTGAGCAATCTTATTATCTTTATCTCTAATTTCTTCTTCTAGCTTAGCTTTTTCTTGTTTTAGTTTCTCTCCATTATCTTTGCAAGATTCTAACTTTTCCTTTAATTCATCTATCTTTGTTTGGTCTTCTTGTTTCTTATCATTTAAGTCTTTGATCTGATTTTCCAAGTCCTTAATATTTTTAGTTAAATCATCAATCTTATTGTCCTTTTCATCAATATCTTGCCCTGTTAAATCTGTTTGAGTATCAATGGAATATTTATTTGGATTGTATATAGTCATCTTTCCTTGATACAAATCATTGTTATAATCAAATTCAAGTTCTACACTATCTACGTTCTTATCAAAGACAAACTCTCCATTTTCAAACCTTAATCCATTAGGAATAGATTTGAATCCTTGATTTCCGTTGAAACCAAAATGATTTTCGTAAAATGGATTTTGTTTTGGTCTATACTCAACTTCTTGATTATGGAATACTCCCTTACTGTTAATGTTTGGATTGCCTAAAACTTTTACAGTGTGTAGTTTATTTCTTGAAAAAGCATACTGTTCAATTGTCTTCACAGACTTCGGTATAGTTATTTCTTGAAGGTTATTTCTTTCAAAAGCATTATGTTCAATATTTACCAAAGTATTAGGTAAAGTTACTTCTCTAAGTCCACAATTGAAAAATGCTAAACCACCAAGATAAGTTAGACTATTTGATAGTTTTACTTCATCTATACTTGCTTCGTAAAAGGCAGCATAACCTAAATGCTTAACAGAATCAGGAATAATTACTTTATCCCAATGTTTGCCACGCCCAAATTCTCTTTTATATCTAAGTTCATCGTTTGAATGACTTAAAGAATAATTTCCATTTATAGACTTCGTTCCTTCAGGAAATACTAGAATATTTGTCTTTTCTTTCTTTTCTAAGCCCTTATCACTAAAAGCGATTATATTTCCCTCAGAGGAATACATAAAATCATCTTCCGTCCAAGTAACATCAGACTTTGCAAATGCACTTGTATGCACAGTTGATGTTAAAACTAATAAAAGAGCCATAAAAAAGGCTCTTAGTCTGTTCGTATTAAATTTCTTCATTATGAATGTTCTCCTTTTCTTTTAATTTCTCTTCTCTTTTTCTATCATTGATTTTCTCCATTAATTCTTCCAAGCTAATATTGTTCCTCCTAAGAGTTACAATTATTTCTTCATTTTCAACCTGTATTTCTTCATCGCAAATTTCCTTGTATTTTGCATTTAAATCTTTCAATTTCTCTTCTATTTTTTTCTTTTTGTTTCTAATACTTATAAGCTTCCTGTTCACATAATATCTCCCTTCTATCTAGGTCTTCCAAAACCATAAAAGTGTGATTTCCAATATTTTGAATTTATTGATGTGTATTGAATTGGATCTCCTGCGTGAATCATCATTCCATTACCTGCGTATATTCCTACGTGAGATATTGGTGTTCCACTGTTATATGTTGAATGGAAAAATATAATATCTCCAGGTTGAGCTTCACTTGGACTGACTGGGTTACAATAGTCTTTGTATATTCTCCATGCAGTTGTTCTTGGCATTCTCTTTACACCAGACTTTGTAAATGACCAACATACAAAACCTGAGCAGTCAAAGTTAGATGGTCCACTTGCTCCAAACACATATCTTTTGCCTATATGTTTTTCTGCTTCATTAAATAAGGCTTTGGCAGTAGCTGAATCAAAAGCAAGACCAGGATTTCCAAAGTTTGGATTATCTACTATTTCTCCTAAGTCCCCATTACCTGATCCAAAAACATCTCCCATATTTCCCTTAGCTTCAAGAAGAGCTTCATAATGAACTACATTGTCTGGATAATCTTTAAATATTTCCCTAACAACTTCATCCATTTCTCTTTTCTTTAAAGTTACAATTAACTTTTTATATTCGTACTCTTCTTTTTCATAGCTAGTATAGGGATTACCACGACTATCATATCTAGTTCTTTCTACTGTTCTTGTTCTAATTTCGATTTCTTCCTTAAAATCAAGCTTATACATTTTATCGAAAAGCTCTTTTAAAATTCCTTTTACTTCAGATGCTGATTTTACTTCACCACATCTTGAAGTTATATAGGATAAAAGTTCATGGGTATTATGACCAATTTCTCCATCTTTATTTATAATATATTCGTCATATCCAGGATGACTTGTTTTTACACTTTCGATTTGTGATTGTAGGTCATACTCCATTGATGAAAATTCTTGATTAACTTCACTTAGAACTGTATCTTGTGATAGGTATGTTGTTGTCATTACTGAGTTAACAGAGTTACTTAATCCACTCATACCAACACTTCCACCACCAATCATGATTGATAGCATAAGACCTAGTCCTATTACTAGAAATAGAACCATCTTACTTTTTCTTACGATTAGCTCTTTAGAAGCCTTACCTAAACTTAAAATAGCTTTTTTAACTCTATCTACCAGTCTTGTTTCGTGCTTTTTAGCTATCATGCTTTTCATTTGTTTTCTTTGGTAAAACTTCTTAAATCTATTTTTCTTTATATAGGCATCTGACTTTTTTAAATCTTCCAAGCCACTTTTAAACTCCAACTTGCTTTTTCTCTTTCTTATTTTCTTATCAAGTTTAGATAGCTTTTTTAAGGACTTTTTCTTTTTGTCTAACTTATACTTCCTTATTCCATGCTGGAGTTTAGAGCTTACATTAGCGACTTTTTCTCCAGATTCTACACCAGTATTGTCAGAGCCTGAACTTAAATAATCTCTCGCTAACTCTGAAGACTTAGCTCCAGATAATAAAACCCCAGAAGATAGACTTCCTTTAGTTTTATTCTTTAAGATATTATCCTTTAGCTTGCTTTTAGACTTTTCAAGCTCTCCAATCTTTTTATCTGAGATAAAATCTTTAACATCTTGTGCTTTCTTAGAATCTTTCGGTGTAGCTTTCTTAGCTTCTTTTTTTAAGTCATCGATTTTCTTACGAGTGAATTTATCACTCTCATAATTTTTTCTTTTGTAGTAAGTCTTCTTTTTATTAACTTTCTTTTGTTCTGAAGGTTTAAGGCTTGTTTCTTTTTCATCTTTTATAAATTCTTGATTATTGTCTTTAAACTCAGGATTATCAAAAGTTTTATCTGTATCAACTTCGTTTAGCTTATTTTCTTTATCTTTTTCTTTAGAAATTTTCTCCTTATCTCTAAACTTCTTTTCTTGATAAAGTTTCTGTTTTCGCTTTTTATCGATATTAGCATTACTGTCGTTCTTGCTCACTTCATCTTTAACAAGCTTATCTTTTCTATATATTCTCTTGCTTTTCTCTGCTTCGATAGGTTTATCTTCACTTGTCTGGATTCGCTTAGACTCTTTCTCGTTGATTTTGTCTTGGAATTTATCCTTACTATGGATAAGTTTATCCTCATAATTTTTAAGAACTTTTCTTTTACTTGATGCCTTCTTATTGCTTATTGGTTGAGCGTTAGCTGAAATATCATCTGTTGTTAATTTATTAGAATTAATATTTCTACTATTTTCACTTTCAAAATTTACCTTTTTGAAGTCTACATCTAACTCTTCATCAAGTTTAAAGCTTTCATCTGTCCTTATTTCAAGATTAGTTTGTTTTGTTTCTTCAACCTTATCCTTATTATCTAAAAATTCTTTTCTAATTCTTTCCTTGTTTTTAGACTTCTGAAAATCTTTTAGTTTATCTTGTTTTTGATCTTTAGCTAATACATTCTCATGAATAAGTTTAGATTCTTTTTCTGAAATTTTATCTCCGAACCTATCCTTATTCTTAATAATCTTATTGGTATAATCATCTGAATGAACAAGTTTACTATCCATATTCTTTTCAGGAGCGTCCCTATTTCGTATAATTTTCTTTTGAAAATCTTTTTTTAGTTTTTTATCCATATCACACCTACTTAGCTTCTTCTGGTTTTGTTGTCATTAGCTTATATAACATGGTGTCTTTAGGGAATTTATCTATAAAGGGAACAATAGTATTTCCGAAGAATAAGAGTCCCTCACCTGCATTTGAATTAGTAATATAGTTTAACTGATAAGGCGATATTTTTAATTTCTTAGCAAGAATATCCCTATCTCCAGATGCTTGATTTAACATTAGAACAAAGTCTGTATTATCAAAGATATTTTCAATTTCCTGACTTGTTAAAAGGTCTTTTACGTTTTGAGTTATACCTGTTGGAATACCGCCCCATTTTCTAAATCTTTTCCAGATTTCTACTGAATATGAAGCAGTTTGTGGGTCTTTTAATAAAAGGTGGAACTCATCTATATAGTATCTTGTAGACTTACTTCCTCTATTAAGGGAAACCTTGTTCCAAACTTGGTCTTGAATTACAAGCATACCTATTTTTTTTAGTTGTGTTCCTAGCTCTTTTATATCAAAGCAGAGCAATTGCCTATTTAAGTCAACATTTGACCTATTATTAAATACATTAAGACTTCCCTTAACATAAATTTCCATTTCTGTTGCGAGCTTCCTACCAACTCCCTCTTCTTGGGATAGGAGCATATCATATAAATCTCCTAATATTGGCATGTTTTCTGGTTTTGGGTCTTCAAAATACTTTTGATATATCTTTGGTAAGCACCTATCTATAACAGATTTTTCTGCAGCAGTAAGACCAGATCCTCCTACTACAAGTTCAAGCATAGACATTATGAAGTTTGCCTTATCTTTTAAAGGTGCGTCCCCATCTCCATAGTTCATATTAATATCTAATGGATTTAGGTAGTCCTTTGACTTTGCCGAAACTTTAATAACTTCTCCATTAAATTGTTTTACAAGGTTTGAATACTCGCCTTCAGGATCACAAATAATTACATCATCATCTGTTACAAGAATTGCATTTGCCATCTCTCTCTTTGCTGAGAAAGATTTACCAGAACCTGGTGTACCCAATATTAGACCGTTAGGGTTCTTTAGTTTCTTCCTATCTGCCATAATCAAGTTTTGGCTAAGGGCATTTAATCCATAGTACAAAGAATTTGCCGAATCAATAAATAGCTCTTCTGTTGTAAAAGGCATAAATACTGCCGTTGATGATGAAGTTAAAAATCTTTTTATTTCAACTTGATTAACTCCTAAAGGTAAGACAGAAACAAGTCCCTGTTCTTGTTGATGAGATAATCTTTTTACCTGACAATTATGTCTGTTAGCAATTGATGATATTTGAGCAATGGTATTTTCTAATTTTTGATTAGTCCTAGCAAAATTCATCATTACTATGCTAACTACAAAAAGCCTTTCATCTCTATTCTGTAAGTCAGATAACATGGACTTAACATCAGCTCCAAAAGTATTTATATCTGAAGGAATAATATCCATATCATATCCAGCACGAACAGCTTTCTTTTGTTCTTCAATTTTCATTCTGTCTAGGTCTGTGTTTTTTCTCTTAATGAGTTTAATAGCTTCTGCTTGTTCAACTACATCTATATGAAAAGCTACATAAATATTGTCATCAATATCTAAAAACTCAGATAACATTCTGTCTGATAACTCACTTGCAAGTATTTGAAAATGGCTTACTGCTCCAATATATTTACCAAATTTAAAATTATTTGCTGGTGCAAAATTAAAGATATTGGGAGTTACATGTGATTTTGTAGACTCTTTCTTCTTCAAATCTTTATATGAAAAATCAAAGCTCTTGTCTGGATTTAACATATCGTGAACAAGTCTTAGTCTTTCTTCTCCATCAAGGCTTTCTGCTCTTACCCCCATAGATTTAAAGTTAGATAAAATATCTACTTCAAGTCTATTTAACTTTGCTCTTGCTTGCTCTAGGTTATCGGCTTCTGTTGTAAAGGTTATATACTTCATCTTTTTAAGTCCGTTATTGCCCTTTGCAAGTTGAAGCTTTAACATCTCCCTAAACTCTTTTCTTACATCGTCATAAAAGTCTCCCTTATCAGCAATTTTAATTGCGTCTTGTAAGTCCTTATTTCTTCCTAATTGATTTACATACGAAAGTTCAATGTGGACACTTGGATCAAAAGAATTTAAAAAGTTGGCAAATTGGTTAAAGATTAAATCTCTATCTTCTTCCAATGCCAACTGGTAATTTATATCTTGAAATGAAATTGTCCTTGAATAATTTTTTTCATCTAACTGGCAAATGCCCTCTGGTAACATTCTTATATAGGGAATTGTATCTTCAACAGTAAATCTCTTTTTCTCTTTCTTTAAAAGTACACTTAGAAGACTATTTGTTGGATCTTTCTTTGTTTTTAGCCTTCTTACTTCCTTTCGGTCTTTTTTTAATTGTTTTTCCCTTAGATTTAAGTCGCTGATTTGCTTTTTTCTTTGCTTCAATGTATGCCTCCTTTCTTATTCTCTTAGTTGGTTGATAAAACTTATGAAGATAGAAAAATTTAAAATATTTTTCAAAAGTTAAGGTATCTTTTTCATATAAGGTTATAAAAAAGATTGGCAGGGTTACTATTAGCATTACAATGATAGAAACATCATTAGGTAGATATTTCTTCATAAATAAATAGGTTGGTATACCAATTAGTCCTGCCACAGAAAAACCTATAAGTTGTCTTTTGGTTAAGTTAAAGGCAACCTTTGTTTTAATCTTGTCCAAATCTTTTGGTATTGGTACATATGCCATTTTAATCTCCCTCTACTTCTTCTTTGGAAAGTTCAAGTATATGGTCATAATTAGATGTTGTTTCCTCTTCCAGGTAGCTAATTCTTTCTTCTAATTCTTCTTGTTTTTCTTCATTTCTGTCATTGTATTCGCCTTGATACATAACAAATTCATTGTGACATCTTCCGAGTCTATTTATTCTCCTCTTTAAGTTTCTAATCTCTTCATTTCTTTTTTTCTCTTTTAAGATTTCATAAGTTCCTCCTAATAAAATTCCAAGTCCCAATAAAGCACAATTTTTCTTTTTTAACATTTATTCCTCCTAGTGCGTATTCATAATACTTTTTGCAACTGTTCCACTCTTAAACATCATAAGTCCAAGTAGTAGAGCATATCCTAATATACTAAACAAGCTTGCGTGAATATCTGTAATCTGTACCGTTCTTATTAAAACGGTGTAGATACCTAAACATACCATCAAAAACAAACCTTGTAGTCCCAAGGCAAAAAGTCCCTTGATATAATTTGTTCCAATCTGACCCCATTCTTTATTTCCCATAGTCGCAAATGGTATGGATGATACTGATGAGTAGACATATATTTCAAACATACGCCCATATACTATTAAGGTAATAGTTAAAGATATACATTGAATTGCAATCCTTACAAGGCTTGTTTCAACTAATATCATTAAAAGCTCACCTATTTCTTTTTCTTTTAATGTATCAACCATTGCAACTATCTGATCTCCTGAAACAGTGGCAGAAGTAGTGATTACCCCTGCCGCTTTGTTTACAAGATTTTGTGCCACATCAAAGACTGCCATTGAAAATTCAAAGGCATGGCTTGCAAGGTAGACTGCTATAAACATCTTTATAATGTATTTGAAAAACTCAAAAGTATCTGTATCGTGCATATTATTCTTTTGCATAACCATATTTATGAGTTCAATACATAAAACTGCTGTTATGATAAGACCTGCTATTGGAACGATCACATTATCATTAATGTTTTTTATGAAGTTATACACTTCTCCATTCCAACCCATTGGTGTCTTCCCAACATCAGTTGCAATAACTCCTACCTTGTCATTTATATCTAAGAACATGGACTCAAGATTTGCTTTGATACCTCCGAGTAGCATATCCTTAAAAAATTCAGTTAGCTTGTCAAAGATACCAAACATAGACTTTCTCCTATTTTAAAGCATTTGCAAGTAGTGGAATTAATTTAATACCGATTAGTACAATTCCCCCACCAGCCATAAGCTGCTTAATACCTTGAGATTTAGCACCAGGGTTATCATTACCATAACCTTCCATTAAGTTAATAACTCCCCATGCTCCTAAACCTGCACCAATTGCAGTTACAAGTGTCTTTAAAACTCCAACTCCAGCTGTAAAAAATTCCATATTATTCCTCCTCGTTTTCTTTCTTATTTTCTATTTTATTTAGTGATTTAACTATAAAATTCTTGTAGACCTTATCTCCTTTTTTGTTTTCTTTGAAATATCCAAAGACATGGATTAGATCTCCTTTATCTAATTCTTTTGCACGTTCGCTTTTTTCTCCGTAGACTGAACAATTTATATATTCTTTTCCTTTACCATATTTTTTAATGAGAGTAAAATTTGCTACATCTACTTTTTCTCCATCTCTTTCAAATTCTGATAATTCCACTTCTTTAACTAAATTTGCATTAATATTTATCATTTCTCTATCCATTAATTTCTTCTCCTTAATCTATAAATTTCAATTAAAAAAGCGACTGGATCTATTTATTTCCAATCGCTATACATTATTCCTTATTAAATTGTTCTAAGTAGGAGCTCTTATCCTTAACATCTTAACCTCCTAATTTTGAGTATAAAAAAAGCAGTAAACTTTATAATTACTGCTTTAATAAAATATCCTATATTATTAATCATTAAATGAACAATCTCGACAAATACCACCTACATCTTCTCGCCTATCCTTAAATCCCTTTCCACATTTAGAGCAAATAAATGCATAATCATTATTGTAATTCTCCTCTTCTAAATAAGAGTCATCGTAGTCTTCTTCATTTTTGTTTATAGAATCTTGATCTATCTGAATTTCAATTATTTCAATATCTGTATATTCTTTATCATTATTAATATAAAAAGAATCTTCTTCGATATCATCTTTATTAATTAATCTTGTGACATTAACTATGACACTTCCACTAAATTCTTGTTCTATTGGTGGTGATTGTATGACTTCTTTTGTATCATCATCACGTCCCCAATAATCAAAGGATACACAACTTAAATTTATTAAATATTCTAGCTCATAAGTTATACTAACAATCTCGTCTGTAAACTCTTCATAAGTATCTAATATCTCATTGAATTCACAATTATTTATATCTAATTCTTCAATACCCTCACTTCCAATAACATACGATTCTAGATAATAATAGTTGTTATTATAAATACTGTCAACTATATCATTAGAAATATCTTGTTTTACTCTTTCTACATATGACACATCTTTTCTATTTAAATCTACATAAACATTAAAATCATATCTATCATATACTTTTGAAGCGAAATTCTGAAACATTCCTGTTGTTAAAAATTCAATATTTACATTTGGATTTTTTTCTTTAAATTCACTTAATAATTTATCGTGAACTACTAAATTATCTTGACTATCCTTACTCCACCAGTCTTCTTTTATATCATTCGTAATAAAAATAATATCTTTTACTGATTTTTCAACTGGTAAATCTAATATCTCTTTCCAAACAAATAAATCTCCAAATTTTTCAACTCCATCTTTATTAATGTCCTCATATCCAGGCGGAATTTTATATTTATACCTAAGTTCACCCTCTCTAATAATTTTTAATTGTTCACTAAACCTTATCCTATTACCTATCCTATTATTTTTTTCTAAATATGAAATAAGATTATCTATATCTTTAATTATTTCAGGAGAATCTGTTGTTATTTCATCATATTCAATACCAACACTATTTTTATAAGATTTGATTATTTGTTTTAATTCAACTAACTTGTTATTTAAATCATTCTCCAAATTTTTTCTTCCAAAATAATTATATTTAGATGATTTAATCAAGACACTCTCTAAATTTTTTTGACTCCTTTCAATTACTCTTAGTAAATCTTTTTCAAAATTTTGATACTTTTTTTTCAATTGTCCGAATACGCTATATTTATTTTTATTAAATTCTTTATACACTTGATTCGGAATCCATATTAAATCCTTACACTCCTTGAAAATTTCTAATATGTTTTTGCTACTGTATAATGAATATCGAGCTAAGTCAAGTATTACATTTGTATCTAATACTATTATAGAAGTTTTTCTATTTATTATTTTTTTAAATTTTTCATAATTCAATTAAAGCACCAACCTTATTATTTAATTACATTCACAAAATTATTAAGTTTTTTCCATTTTCTAATCTTAGTCCTAAATGTTCCAAATGGTGCTACTGTATTTACATGGATAAATTTATATACTTCCCAAGTTGCAGTTTTTGTTGCTTCATCTGCCCATTTTCTCATATGTGGTTTAAATAATTCTTCCTCTGTAAGATTATCTATCAAAGAGTAAATATCTTCTATATTCTGTGATAGTTGTTCTTTTAATTCCTTTAACGATTTATGAGCATAGGTATCTGTAAACCATTGATACAATTCTCCAAGTTGATTCCACTTAAATTTGTCAGATGGCGTTTTAACCTCAATTCCCTTTTTTTCATCTTCTTCCCATTTCAAAACTAAAGTTGTCCAACCTACTTGATAGGCAAGATTTTCAGCTGGTGTCCTATCAACTTGATCTACTCTTTTATCTTTTAATTCTTCTGGGATATTATCAAACTCTGAAATATATTTTCCAAAAGTTTTCTTTATCTCATTTTTTAATTCTTCCTTACTTTCATAAGACCTCATATGCCTACCTCCATGGTTTATATAGATATTATACCAAAAATATTTTTATCCTAGGCTTAATTCATAATCTTGTAATCAAACTGTTCCTGTTTATTTTTATTTTATCTCTATTTGTTAAATACTCTTCCACATCAAACAAGTTTTTCTTATCATAATCTTCCAACAACTTGTAATTCTTATGCTTTGTAATATCGAATTTATCAGATAGAAAAGGTCTTACTCCTCTTAACTGATAAATACACTTACCGCCATCCATTACAGTTATTTCATCTTGACTCATAAGTTCCTTGCCAGTTTTTTGGTAATTTAGACCAAAAGATTTTTGATTGGATCTTGTTTCTGATGTGTTATATAGGTCTATGGTTTCTTTTCCTAAGGTTTCAGATAATTCTTTTACTGTTGTTTTTTCTTTTCCTCCTAAAAAGAGTGTAGAGTCGCAGTTACCAACTATTGTATCTGCATGGTCTTTATAGATTGCTTTTAATTGAGATTGTGCTTGCAGTATTATGCTTGCCGATATTTCTCTTGAACGAATTGTTGCAATCAATTTTTCAAATTTAGGAATTAATCCTATATTTGCAAACTCATCAAGTAGACACCTAACATGAACTGGAAGTCTTCCACCATACACATCATCTGCCTTATCACATAGAAGATTAAATAGTTGAGAATACATTATTGAAACTACAAAGTTAAAGGTATCATCTGTATCTGATATTATTACGAATAAAGCAGTTTTTCTATCTCCAATTTTATCAAGCTCTAATTCATCTTCGCTCATTAGTTCTCTAAGCTCTCTTATATCAAAAGGTGCAAGTCTTGCTCCACAAGATATTAGAATTGACTTGGCAGTTTTTCCTGTAACAACTTGTCAAGGACTTTCTAATCATTTTTATCGCCTTTTTGATGTTTTTCCATCTCCATTTCTCTAAGCATTATGCGTTTTAATTTGTCTTGCATGGTTTCCGTTGCATTTTCATTAAAGTGGACAACAACCTCATAGGTTACTTTCCCAATTTTCTTTATCGTCTTTGTTCCTGTATTCTGTTCATTTTTATTTTCTTGCATATAGTTTTCCTCCTGTTTGTTGCAATTAAAAAAGACGATAGATTTTTACTTCTACCGCCTTGCTTAAAGCTCATATAACTGTCTATTCTGTTATCTGCATATTAAATTTTCAAATTCTTATTGTTTAACATTCCACCAAACATTGTATGATACATATCCTTAGAGGATTCTTCTATCTTGGTAATACTTGATATTTTATTTCCTGCGTCCTTTGATGAAGCTCCGCAAAGATAAAAGGCTTCATTTTCTGTTCCATAGTCTATTGCAATATATCTATCGTGATATTTTTTGCCTGCAACCTTCATTTTTAAGTTGATATTTGGATAATCTCTTCTAAAATCATTTAGGATGTTTTTTGTAAGCATATCTTTATTTTTCACATTGTCGCTAAAGACTATAATTTCAACATTGTCTTTTGCAGCTCTTAATAATTCTAAGGTTTTCAAGCCTATATAGTTATCTATTACATAAATGCTTTTCTTTGCTGACTTATATATTTTTGTATAGGCAACATCCGCTTCAATCTTATCTCCATTCATCAAAAGGAAATGCTTGTAAGTGTCCGGATCGATAAAATTATCCATTACTTTTTTCAAATCTTCTTTAGTAGCCATTTGAGATTTTATTTCTGCAATATCATTTGTGTTTTGGTTGGTTTGAATAGCTATTTGGACTAATTCTTTTGAACCGATAAAATCTTGATTTTCAATAATGAAGTCTTTCATCTGCTTAAATGTTCTAATTAAGGCTCTGCTTTGCCTAATCGCAAGTTCTCCCCTTAATACAGTCATAAGCATATAAATACCTTGTTCCGTAAAGGCATTTGGTAGGTACCTTGAGCCGCCCCAACTTGAGGTGAAATTTTTGCACCTCAAGTTTTCAAACTCATTCTCGGTCAATTGAAACATAAAATCTTCGCCTTCAAACTTTTCAATATTATTTTTTACCTGTCTATTAAAGTTTTTAGTTTCATAACCATATATTTCAGCTAAATCTGCATCAAGCATTACTTTTTGTCCACGAATGAAATATATTTTTTCTTGTATAGTTTTATCATCTACAATAACTATCTCTTTATTTTCATCTGCCATGAAATGCACCTCCAAAATTATCTAAATATCTTTTCCAATCCGCCACGCACTGCGTAGCTTTTTGAAATAAGTCTCATATCTTTTTATATTTTTCTACTCCACCTTCAGCTTTTCCGATGTGTTCTACATTTTTCACAAGTCCCTTATTTACATTTTCATAAAACCATCTGCCAATCAAAGCCGGCGGTGTTGCTATTAACTCTCGTAAAACAAATTCTTTGTCTTTCGGCAAAAAGCTTATTTTATTTAGTAAGGTATTATATAAGTCAACATAACTTGTATTTTCTTGTAAACTGCTACACTTACAATATTCACTAATACTTGGGTAATTACCCTCTATAACTTTTTTAGTTAACATTTTCAGTTCTTCATCGTTTACTGTAAATTGAATTCGCATTTATATATCCTCTCTTTATAACTGAGTTTATTATCATATCACTGTCATTTTATCATAAATACGATGATTTTTCCATACTGCAATTTTAAGCCCTCACATGATGTTTTCACACTTAGCTATATTCTGATACCTCTTTTACCATTAACGCTCTAAAAAAGCCTCTCCACCGTCTTATATGATAGCTATAAATGTTCCCCCTTGTCATAATCTTCAATAGTCGGAATCTTACCGGACTTTTTCTGTGATAGTTTATCCTTGTCTTGCTCATACCAATTAAGGATAGTTACATAGTGGTCTTGATAAGTCTTTCCGGTACTCTTGATATACCTTGATAACTTTTCTATCATCGTATCGGTATGCCCTTGTAACTTTTCTTGTAATGCCTTATATTGTTCGTCCGTAAGGATAATATTTTGATATTCTCCATAAGTTTTTGAATTGGGGGGCGAGGTGCTTTCTTCTCTCCCCTTATCTATACTAACCTTATCTAATCTACCCTTATCTATACTGGGTTGACCGCTTGTCAACCTTTGGTCAACCAAATCACAACCAACCTCTTTGATATACATTCCGTTTTTAGTTTGGGATAGGCTCTGCACCTCATTTTCATAAAGGGTCGGTTTATATCTGTCTTTACGAATAAAGTTGTTGATTTTCCAATGCGTAATGACGATAATTCCTTGTTCAAAGACAATTACAAAGCCTTTGGCAATAAGTATTTTCAGGTCATCTTCATTCGCTCCGATAATTTTGATGATTTTCTTGGGGTTATTTACAAAGCCGTCGTCATCTGCTCGCATTGATAGATGGAAATACAGGCATTGGCTACTTAGTGGCATATCTAAAAATAAATCGCTATCTACTATCTTTAGTGAAAACATTCTTTTATCTGCCATTTTTCTCTCCTTTCGTTCCTCTTATGCACCGAAACAGTGCGTCTGCTTATCTTATTTACGATGTTATCCCATTTTGGGACTTCATCTTTCCTCATTCCTGTAATAGTTCTTTGTCTTTTCCTTTCGTTTTTCATAGGCTTCTTGTTGCTCCTGATATTTCTTAATCTGTGCAATGACACTTGGTTTTTCTCCTCTCTTGATTGCCTTGTCAATCTCAATACTTAGGTCTATGCCATAATCGTCATTGACTGTCTTGACTGCATACTTGATATGGTTGATACTTTCGTACTCTTCTTTGATTGATTGTGATTGTCTGTTGAGTTTCGATATTTCATCTTTAAGGCTTTGGATTTCTTTTTTCCAGTCTTTAGACTTAATCCCCGATGAGCCTGTTATCTTTTCAAGAATTGCCCTTGCTCTTTTATATTTATCTATCTCATCTTTATGGGAATTGTAAAAGCTGTCTTTGAATAGGGATTTACTGTTCCATTCCTCAAAGACTTTTTTGTTATCCTTGATGATGTCCGTATAGGCAAAGCATTTATTTAAGTTTTCTATTCTTGTGGTTTTCGCCTTAATGTCTTGACTAATCTTCTTATTTTGGGATTGTAATGTGCTTATCTTTTCTTGTAGGTCGGCTATGGTTTTAAGATTGTTGTCTTTCAGATATATTCTTGCTTTGGAAAATCGTCTTAGGTCTGCACCTATCTTTTTGTTGCTTGCATAGGGATTTAACTTTCTTGCTTTTTCTCCCTGTAAGTCATAATAAATACTGATGTACTCATAGAGATTAAAGAGTTCCGCCTTGTTCTCATATTCTTCTTTTTTCTCCTGTTTGTATTCATCATATTTTACTTGCAGACTTCCAAGTAACGAGCCTATCCAAGATGTAAGTTTGGATAGCTCCTCTTTTAATTTTCTAAATTCTAAATTCAAGGCGATGATTTTTCTGTTTTGGTTTCCTCTCTCTGTCTGTATGCCTTTTTTCTCCATCTGATAACTGCTTGTGCCTAAATGAATTTGCGGGAGTTCTTCTCTGCCTTGTTCTTTAAAGGTGCGTGGATCTATCCTTTTATTTATGTTGTTTCTTGCCAAGTATTCGTTTGCTTTCTTTGAAAAGTTTTCTCTCCACTCTTTTGCTTTGTCAGGTTCATTCCAATCGTTCAAATTTACTTTTCTTGATTTATAGTTTCCGCTTTTCAGTTTTATCTTTTCTCCGTTTTCATCAAGGATATATTCTTTTCTGCATTTCGGTTTCCAATTCCCTTTTTCGTCTATTTCTCTAAGGGTAAGTAGGATATGGGCGTGTGGTTGTTCTTCATGATCGCTTGCCATAGGATTATGAATATTACAGTCTGCTATCATACCTTTAGAAGTAAAGTTTTCTTCTATAAATTCGCTGATTAATTTTATTCTGTCCTGTTCATTTAATTCTCTTGGAAGTGTAAAGAGCAGATTTCTTGCAAGTTGTGAATTTTTACTTTTCTCTATTTTTTCAACACTATTCCATAGGTATTCTCTGTTTGAAAACTCTTTCGGGATATGTTCCGGCAGAAATATTTTTGAGAATACAAGGTCTTCTTTTTTAGAATAGTCATGTGTTTTTCCATAGTATTCATCTTGTAATTTATCTCTTGCATTGTATGCAGCTTTTGCAATCACGCTATGCCCTTTTGACCTTGCCACAATATCTACATGGGTATGCAAACTTTTGATTTCCATTGTCTTTTCCTCCTTTATCTGTTTTCAATTTTGGGATTTTACTACCCTAATGTTCAGGTCGTATCTTCGCTCCCTTTTTCAAAGGGCGCAAAGATACACCGTTTGACTACGGTGCTTTGCGTTCCTGCGGAAAGCTTATAGCTCCGCTAAGGAAACGAAAACGCTAAAGCATTTTTATTTGTTCAAGGGGGCTACTCCCCCTTAGACCCCTGTGAACTTTGTTTTTTGTAGATTTTTCAAATCCACAAAAAAGCAAAGTGTTAAAATGTTCTCACTTTGCTCCATCTCAGTTTCTAATACATTTTCTGTTTTCCTTATTCTTCCTCTGTCAGTTCTTCAAAATCATCATTTGCATTTTCCTCTTTAAGATTTGGATTTTCTTCTAAAGAGATTTCTTTTTCTTTTAAATGAATTTCTGTAAATTCTTTTAGCTTTTCTCTATTTCGATTATCGGAAAGTACATAATCTAAAAAGGCATAGATTAAATCATTGTCGGTACTTTCTTCTGCTCCGGTTATCTGTTTTTCAAATTTCTCAAACACGCCTCCTTTTTCTACTTTTCGTTTCGTGTCCGCCTTTCTTTTTAGCTGTGATTTCTTTTGTCTTAGTTGCTTAATTTTGTTTTCTACCTGTTCTTTTTTCTTAGTTTCTTTTTCCAACTGGCTCATTACATTTTCTAACTCTTTCATTTTTCATTCCTCCATTTCAATATTGTTGTGTTCCAAACAAAGAAAGGCTAAGCACCTTTCTTTGATACTTAACCTTTCATCATTTTTTAGATTTTATCTTCTAAAATCTTTCTTAGTTTTTCTAAAATTTGATCCCTCCTTTGTCCGATTGCCTGATGTGTAACTTTCTCTTTTCTGCTGATTGACCTAAGACTTTCTTCTCTGTAGAAAATGGCTTCCATTAACTCTCTTTCTTCTTTTGTCAGTGTAGCTAATGCCTTATGCAGTTCTTCAATTTGCATTTTGACTTCTACAATTTTTTCTAAGTCTATTTTTTCATCTATGATGTTATCTACAAAGTGTCCATCATGATCTAATGATGAAAATGGAATAACTCCATACTTGCAATCCTTTTTCTGAAGATATTTTTCATGCTCTGTTATCTTCCAATAGGCTTTGTAGACTTCTTCACTTATGGGTATAGCTTCCCCTTTGACATAAAGGTAATATTCCTTATTAGGCATTGTGTTATCCTCCTTTTTAAGTTCTCTGTTTTGCTTTTTGAGAATAAAAAAGGAGGACTTCTACACTTTGACGTAAAAAGTCCTCTCGGCTTAAAAACTAATATTTTATATGATTTTCTATTTTGTTGTTTCTGGTAAAGTGTTATTGCTACGTGTAAGCAATTCCAAGCATAAAAAATGATAAATATATCTTATGTGAATAACAAAATTTAGTGTTTTCATTATTTATCCCCCCATTGCTTAGCTACATTTTAACCTCCATTCTTTGATTCTGTACTTAACCAAACTACTCTTTTACAATCCAAATATCATCTTGATTAACAACACAATTCGAGCATCCCGAACATTGACTTTGGCATTTACTTGTTGCAGACCTTTTAGTTTTTACCAAATATCCATTATTTTCGAGATATTCAATTTTCATTTTTACACTATCTAAATCCTCACCTGTCAGTTCAGCAAGTTCTTGCAAAGTGCAAGTCTTTTTCTTTTTCAATACTTCTAATAGTTGTATAAGCATACTTATCACACCTTAAAAAATCAGTTGTCCAATATGATATGCAACACAAGATATAATTAGAGCCGATAATATATAATACAGTGCTATTTTTATCGTCCATTTTTTTGAATGTGTTTCTTGTGCGGTAGCTGCAAGAGCCATCAAACAAGGCATATTGAAGAAAAAGGCAAAAGTAAATGCTAAGGCTTCCGGCTTTGAAATCATTGTCAACATATTATTGCTTAGAATAGCGGTATCTACTGTCCCTTTAACCTCAACTGCATGCCATATTCCTGAAGAAGTAAATAATGATGCCATTACTCCTAATGCCGATTCTTTTCCCATTGCAGAAGCAACAAAAGCCATAAATAATTGCCATGGTAACCCAAACAATTTTGTTACAGGCTCTATAAATGTTCCTACTTTATAAATAAGGCTGTTAGCTATATTTCCATCAGGCGTATAGGCAAGAATCCAAAATATAACAGAAATAAGGATAATGATACTCAATGCCCTTTTCAGTACATTTCCCATCCTATTCATTACAGAAGAAAGTAAATTTTTCCAATGTGGCTTGTGATATGGTGGAAGTTCCATAATCATTCCAAAATGTTCACTTCCCTCATAAAGCGATTTTCTGAAAATCCTATATGTGATTAGTAAATGTAGAAAAGCAACTGCAAATAGGCTTAATATCACAAATACTGCCTGTTTTCCGAAGAATGTTCCTGTAACAAGCCCGACTACTCCCCATGTTGACCCGCAAGGGACTACCCAAGATAATGCAATTGTCATAACCCTCTGTCCCCATGAATCAATTACTCTCGTTCCTGTGATTCCACCTATATTACAGCCGAAACTTAACAAGAACGGCATAATTGCTTTTCCTTGCAATCCTAATTTCGACATAGTGTTGTCAAAGACATAGGAAACTCTTGCCATATATCCTACATCTTCCAAGAATCCAAATACTAAGCTAATTCCCAATACATAACTTGCCATTTGCAATGCAAAAGTAATTGCAGTCATTACGGCTCCACACAAAAGTGAAATCAGCCAATTTGATACTCCAATGGCGACAAGCCCCTTTGCCAACAATGTTGATATTTTAGGTATAACAAACCCAAATAACCCCATTAGCGGAAATCCGATGAGCATAGAAGCAACTAATCCTAAAATGATAACTCCGATAGCCATAGGTTTTCCGAAAGCTTTACTTGTGGCTATACGATCAAATTTGCTTCTCTTAAATACTCTCTTTTTCTGAATAACATTTGCATTGATAAGTTTATCTATCCATTCAAATTTACAATTACCGGTTATTAAATTGCCATTTTTTATGCTTTTTAATACGTTCTCTATTTCTTCAAATTCGACTTTTTCAACATTATCTTTTACTAACGCAATTACTTTTGCATCCTGATCTAATAATTTTCCGATAATCCACGACTTTGAAAATACACCTATACCTTTATCAGGGATATGTTTTTTTAATAGCTTATAGTTATCTCCAACAATATTTTCATATGCCCTTTCTAAATTTTCGTCAGATAAAATTTTTCCTCTATCTGAATGCTCCAGAAAAGCATAAAACTCTTTGTATTCCTTTTTATCTGCCGCAACGATAGGAATGACAGGTATATTCAAGGATTTTTGTAACCCCTTTATATTTATATTTTTCCCTTGACTTGTAGCAACATCCATCATGTTCATGATTAAGACAACCGGAATATTTATTCCAATGTAGTCAGAGAGCATAAATAGACTTCGATTTAATTGTGAAGCATCTGCCATAATAGCAATTAGGTCTGAGTTCCCGGTTTCTATATATTCTCTTGTTATAACTTCTTCCTCTGAATTTGCTGATAATCCGTAAGTTCCTGGTAAATCCACAATCGTATAATTGGTATCTTTATACGAAAATTCGCCTTCTTTTTTCTCAACGGTTTTACCCGGCCAATTTCCAACATGTTGATTTGAGCCTGTCAACCCATTAAACAAAGTCGATTTTCCGGAATTAGGCTGCCCCAGCAAAGCAATCGTTATTTTCTTCATATCTCAAAGTACCTCCATCATTATTTTCTCTGCCTCTATCTTATTGACAGCTATCATCGTATCTCTACAATAAATGAGAATAGGTTGCTTTTTATAATTCTGGATAACTTCAACATAGCTTCCGACAGTTATTCCGATAGATATTATTCTGCTTTGAAAATGTGTATCACCAATAATTTCAACAACTTTACCTTTTGTCTTTTCTTTCAAAGTACTAAGCCTCTCCATAACTATTCTCCTTTATCATCCACTTTTTCGCTCTTTCCTGTGTATTTACCATTTCATAGTAATGTCCTTTTTTTCCATAAAGTTCATTATGATTTCCTTGTTCTTCAATTCTTCCGTTATTTATCAAAATAATTTGATTAGCGTTTTTAATGGTATTCAATCTGTGAGCAATAACAAAAACTGTCTTTCCTTGCATTAAATGCTCCAAAGCATTATTGATTTTAGCTTCATTATCAGGATCAAGAGAAGCTGTAGATTCATCCAACAAAAGAATTGGTGCATCCTTCAGAATCGCTCTTGCAATAGCAATCCTTTGTCGTTCACCGCCGGATAATGTACTTCCTCCATCTTTTATTTCCGTTTCATATCCATCCTTCATTTTCAAAATAAATTCATGGCAACAAGCTAATTTTGCAGCTTGATAAACTTCTTCCTTTGTTGCATTAGGTTTTCCAACCCTGATATTGTTATAAACAGTATCGGTTAACAGTACATTATCTTGAAAAACCTGACTAACATATTTAAGCAACACATCAGGTTTTATGGATTTTATATTTTTTCCACCAATTATAATTTCTCCACTATTTACATCCCAAAATCTTGCAATCAAATTAGCGATTGTAGTTTTTCCTCCACCGGAAGGACCAATTAAAGCTGTAGAAGTTCCTTCTTTTGCTTCAAAAGAAATATTGTTCAGAATCGTTTTATTTCTATCATAAGAAAAATTTACATTCTTAAATTGAATATCAAAATTTTCTAATTCAACTTCATTTTCAGAATAAGGCAATGGCTTCGTTTCATAAGCTTTCTCAAGATTACTTGCAGCTAATTTCAAATCTTTCAATAGTCCATAGGAATGTTGAAAGGCAATAAGAAGTGCAGATAATGCTAAACTCATAAGCATAAAAGCCACAAACTGTTCAGTTCTAACACTACCATTTATAAGCAAATATCCTCCTATAAGAAGAACTATCGGAAGCAAAAAGTTAACTGTGATAAAGTACATACTTGTAGGTAACGCCATTTTCTTTTCTGCGTTTACGCTTGTCTTTCTAACATTTTCAAGTGTATTTATCATTCTTTCAAAATGTTCACTTGTCATATTAGCTGACTTAAACGCTTTCATACCTTGAATGTACTCTAAAATAATAGAAATCATCTTAGAATTTAAATTTCTTTTTCTTGCCCCGTATTTTTCTATCAATTTGTTGCCCCATATCAACATAGGATATGCGATAAGCAATACTAAACACTCTAATAATGCGAGCTTCCAATCGATAAAAAATGTGCCTAATAAAATCAATATTGCTGTAACTGCCGTTTTAATAACCGATGGTAAAGTGTGCGTTATGATCAGTTCAAAACTACTCAAATCCTTTGTAAGAGTTGATAATAGATAACCACTACTATTTTTTTGGAAATGACCAAGGCTCAAACTCCTATAATGATTTGCTAAATCCAAACGCATATCTCCACACATTTCAGCTCCTCTTGAAAAGCTCAAATAGTATGCATGCCTATAAATCAGTATCCTTGCAATCATACTGATGAAACATATTACCGTATATTCTATGATTAAGGTTTTAGTTAATGTATTTTGCAATATACTAACTACGGTAAAATAGAGCATTAAATACAAAACAATGCTTCCTATCGAATCAATAACCATTAGAAAAATCGGTAAATACAATTTTTCTTTTTTATCTTTCAGAAGTGTTCTAATAATCTTAAGCATTTGCACTTACCCCCTCTCCAAAGTAATCTTTTGTGTATGTGTTCCACATACTTTCATAGACCCCTTTTCTTTCTAAAAGAGTTTTATGTGTTCCAACCTCTACGACTTCCCCTTCATCAAATACAACAATTTGATCTGCATTCTTAATAGTATGCAAACGATGAGCAATCATAATGATTGTTTTATTTTTCAACAAGTTTTGAAGTGCTAACTGTATCTGGTACTCATTTTCTATATCTGAATAGGAAGTTGCTTCATCAAAAATAATAATTGGAGAATCTTTGAGTATTGCCCTAGCGATTGAGATTCTTTGTTGCTGTCCACCTGACAATTTCACCCCTTGATCCCCGATTCTTGTCTGATATCCATTCGGTAAACTCATAATAAAGTCATGAATTTGTGCTGCTTTTGCAGCCTCAATAATCTTATTTTCATCTGCATCTGTTCCCATACGAATATTCTCATAGAGAGTGTCCTCCAAAAGAAATACATCTTGAAAAACAAATGATGTAATGTCCATCAAATTATCTATTTTTAATTCATTGATCGGTATGTCGTTAATTTTAATTGCTCCACTTGTTACATCCCAGTACCTCCCAATCAATTGTGCAGCAGTTGTCTTGCCTGCACCGGAAGGTCCCACAAAAGCATTTATTGTATTCGGTTTTAAGGATAAATTTATATGTTGTAATGCTTTATTTTTTGTTTCTTCATCGTCATAACTGAAAGTAACGTCTTTAAAATCTATTTTCATACACTCATTCTTGTTTATGATTTTTGTTCCGTCTTTCAATTCATCCATATCCATTATTTTTTTTATGTTATCCAATCCGCTTCCAAGCTCCATAGATTGCATAAAGATTGTTACCATATTTAAGAACGAAACAAAAAAGCACATTGTAAGCATAATAAATAGCAAATAGGATGTTGCTGATAAAGAATTTCTCAAAAAGAAATATCCTCCGAACGGCAATGTAAATAAGATTGCTGAATCCAAAACCACTAAAGTTATTGATAAAGGATAGCAAGAGCTCATACACATCTTTTTCCAACAAGTAATATACG
This sequence comes from Finegoldia magna ATCC 29328, assembly GCF_000010185.1. NCBI lineage: Bacteria > Bacillati > Bacillota > Tissierellia > Tissierellales > Peptoniphilaceae > Finegoldia > Finegoldia magna. The sequence goes on from NC_010376.1 coordinate 1,061,851, forward strand.
CATTCAATGAGCTTCTATATTGTTCAAATTTTTCTGCTGTTAAATGATACATTTTTATTACAGGCATAGCCTTTATAAATTCGTTTGCCGAAGCATTTAAATCAGCAATATCTTCGGATAGCTCCGTTGACATATCCGGATAATTTTTCATTAGCATCATAGGAATTCCTAATCCCAAAATCATAGGAATAAGCATAACAAGTGCCATCATCCAATTTAATTTCAACATGAAAATGAACATAATAACCGGAACAACTGCTGCCTGAGCTAATTCCAAAGTGCTATGAGCCAAAAAATTTTCAACTCTATCTACATCATCAAACAACAATGTTTTAATTTCTCCGGGGGCATGCTCTTGGAAGAATCCCAAATTAAATTTTGAAATATGATTTACAACTTTCAGCTTAATTCTGTGTATTGTGTTAAAAGCTGCTGTATGAGATAAAATGCCCGCAAAGGACATTAGTATTGCTTGCAAAACAGCACTTATAATTCCTATACCTGCCCACATTAAAATTTCTGTATACAAAATATTTTTCTGAAATATCATTAGTAATATCTTGTAAACTACAAAATAAGGAACTAATGATAAAGTCGCAGAAATGACAGATAAAAACATTCCTAAATGTAGCTTTTTTCTCTCATCTTTTGCTAATTGAAACACATAAGATATTCCTGTCTTCTTTTTTTTCATTAGTTATTCCATCTCCTTTCATAATTGTTAGCCGTATCTAACTAACTACATTCATTATAAAGCTAATTTTTTATAACTCAAAATCTAACTATGAATTTTGATATTCCTTGTATCCCTTTATTTATAAGCTTTTTATCAGTATTTCTATTTACATTTTTATAAATTTGTGATATAATAAAATAAATTTGTGATATTAAAAGAGGTGAGTAGAATTGATGGATAGAACAGTTATTGATTATTTAACAAACTTAGTACATGACGCTCCTTTTATTCCTGTTCCAACTTTATCAACTGAAAACAAACAAATCTTTCAAATAGATCCCCATTTTGGCAAAGGTACTTTTCGCATACTAAAATTTGACAGCCGTTTAATTCTAATTTTAATTGCTAACTTTACTCCAAATGAAACAATGGAGAAAATAACCGAAGTATCTGAAAAGTATTTAGAGATTAGCCAATTTGAAACAGAAAGCAGTTCATTTAAAGTCGGTGGCAGAAAGTTAAATAATGTAGAAAAAGGTATATATTGTTACTTAAATACAGAAAAGAAAACTTATACCTATTGTGAGGCAAATAAGCCTGTAAAGTTTACGAAAATAATCCTAACCAAAGAATACTTTGATACTTTCTTAAAATTAAAATATGATGATTTTGAATATGAAAAAGCAAAGATTCTTAATTCTTATTTGTTAAAAACTCAAAATTCTCCGCAGTTGAATTTTATATTTCAACAGATAAGAGAATCCCAAGCTGAAGGAAAGATTTTGCCTTTATATTTGGAAAGCAAAGTTATGGAACTATTATCTATCATAATTACAGAGTTAGAAGAAAAGGAAAAAAATATATCCGTTGTCTTAACTAAAAAAGATAAGCAAAATCTGAAAAGGACTGTATCAGCTATGAAAAAAGATTTATCGGTTCATATTGACGGACTTGAACTCTCTAAAATTGCTTTAATGAGTCCTGCACGATTTCAATTAGCTTTTCGCAAATACTACGGTGTTCCTCCCTACGAGTACTTAAAAGAACTAAGGCTTAATAAGGCATTATTATTGCTGAAAAATCCTGAGTATAAAATATCTACGATAGCAGAAAAAGTTGGCTATACACACACAGGACATTTTGCTAAAATATTCAAATCAACTTATGGTATCACACCAAGTAAATATAGAAGTATGCTTAACTAAAGAAATTTATCCCAATATTATAAAACATAAATTTAGAGCGTGTAATTTTTACACGCTCTCTTTAAATGATTCCTTGTTTTTATAATCCTTCATCAGTATACCTGCCCTTTTCAAAACCTTTAACTTCTCCTGTTTTTTCTGTTCTCTCCTTTCCTTATACCTTTCCTCATACTCCTGTTGTTTTCCATTTGCTTTACGCTTTAGATAATTTTGATGAAGTCTGTCTCTTCTCTCATTAATTTTTCGTTCTTCTTCCTCAAGTTTTGATCGTTCTTCTTCGCTTAACTCTTCTTTTGGCACTTCATAATTTCCTATGAAGTTAAAATATATTTCTATCTTTTGCTTTGATGTTTGACTGCCTTTCCTATCTCTTTCATGAATGATTATCTTCTTTACAAACTCATTTATCATTGTGTTTGTGAGATTATCAAAGTTTTCATAACGACTAATAAGGGATATGAATTTTCTTGCCTTATCTGTTTCCTTTTCATATCTTGATATTACAAGCTCTAAGTCTTTAATCTCTTTACTTAACGTGAGTTGCTCAGTTTCATATTGGTTATTTAAAATTTCATAGCGATTATTCGGTATCTTATTTAAAATCATATCTTCATAAATTCTGCACATCAATCGTTCCAGCTCTTGAAGCCTGTTTTGGCTTTCTGTTAATCTTATCTTTTTCTTTTCTATATGTGCCTTTTCCTTTTCTTCCATTTCATTTTGAATGGAATGAATAAATGCTTCATTATCTTCATCAAGATAATTTTTTATATCTTTTAATGTTTCTTGGATAAGATTTAAGACTACTTCTGCTTTTATCCTATGAGCTGATGGACAAAGTGTCCCGCAAGGTACTTTCTTATAATTACTGCAAACATAATAAGGGATATTTTTGTAATTATTTGTCCTATGAACATACATCTTGCTTCCACAATCTGCACAATACATCAGTCCTGTTAGTGGGTGATATTCGCCCCAACCATCAGGATACCTTTTTACATTTCCTCTTATCCTTTGCACATTATCAAAGGTTTCTTGGTCTATGATTGCTTCGTGAGTATTTTCAAAGATGAGCCATTTATCTTCGGATACATATTTACTTTTCTTATCCTTGAAATGCTTTCTTGTTTTAAAGTTAACTGTATGCCCTAAGTATTCTTTTTTCTTTAAGATACTGGCAATTGTGGAACTACACCAACGATAAGGATATTCAAAGTTTTTGCTTTGATGTAATCCATATCCCATTTTTTGCTGATGATAAGCGGGTATATCTATCTTATCTGCTTCCAGTATCTTTGCTATTTTGTATGGTCCCGCTCCGTCCATTGTAAGATTAAATATTCGTCTTACTATCTCGGCTGCTTTTTCATCTACAACCCACTTATCTTTGTCTTTTTCATCTTTGATGTAGCCATAAGGTGGAGTGCTTGCCGTATGCTTTCCGCTTTCTCCTTTTGATCTAAATGTAGATTGTATTTTTCTTGAAGTATCTCTTGCATACCATTCATTCATAATATTTCTAAAAGGGGTAAAATCATCTTCTCTGTAAAAGCTGTCTACGTTGTCATTGATAGCAATAAGTCTTACGCCCTTTTGTCTTAATATCTCCATACATTGACCGACTTTGAGATAATCTCTGCCGAGTCTACTCATATCCTTTACGATGATACAACCGATATTTCCAGTATTTACTCCATTCATCATTTCCATAAAGCCTGGTCTATCAAACTGTGTCCCGCTTATTCCGTCATCTGTAAAATGGATGATGTTGGTTAAATTATTCTTACTTGCATATTCTTCAAGGATTTTCTTTTGATTAACGATTGAATTACTTTCTCCTTCAAGTTCATCATCTCGACTTAATCTTTCATAGAGTGCTGTTATCTTTTCAAAATTCCTCACTTTTTCCTCCTTCCTCTTAATTTCTTAAATAAAAAAGAATTAAGAAGTACATATTTCACTAAAACAGTGATTAAGTGTTCTCCTTAATTCTATTACTCCTGCTGCCAGCTTATATTTCTTGTATTGCTTAACTGCAAAATGACTTGGATCTTTCTTTTCAAGAGCTTCAAAAAGCCTATCAATTGGGTTCATATAGGTTTCGTCATCTTCTCTAACCTCACTTGCGTCAATCATATCTAAGAGTGTTTTAAAATTCTTTTCTTCTTCAGGTGCTTCATAATAAATATACCCAATAAGAGCAGTGTAATATAACTTTTCAGCCTTTACCCAAAAATCTTCTCCTGCCTTTTCTCCATCTCCCTTGGTGTTAGCAATTATGGTTTGGACAAGCTTTAAAATATCTTTTTCACTTCTCAAGTATGCAAAGGGATTGTATTTCATAGATTTTTTAAAGTTTATTGTGTTTAATATCTTTATGTCGTAACCATTTTCATAAAGCATTTTTCCACATTCTAACACAAGTGTGCCTTTAGGGTCTGTTACTACATAGGAAGAATGCATTTGCATTAGATTTGGCTTTACATAAAATCTCGTTTTACCTGATCCAGAACCACCTATTACTAATACATTTTTATTTCTGGCATATTTAGGGTTTTTAGGTCTTGAGTTCATTGTTAGTCTTTCGGTATTAGTTATGAGAACATTGTTTTCAAACTTAGGGTCAATATATGGAGCAATATCCTTACTTTCTCCCCATCTTGCAGATCCATATTCCTTGCCTTGCCTATATTTCTTTTTGTTTTTACCTTTGCTGTAAACAATTAACTTAACAAGACCAGCAACTGAAATACCTACTAACAAGTCCCTTGGATTAAGGCTTGGTATATAAGATAAAGTTCCTATATCAGAAATTCCCACCATTATTTTATCAATAATATCTCCTCCTACATAAGAATTGATGTGCTTAGAAAAGATATTTCCAATGTAGAAGAATGATAGATAGGGAATGTTTGATAATATAAATTTCTTTGGGTTGTCTATTTTAATTAGGTTTTTAATATCAGAAAGAATGGCTTCTAATATCTTATTCATCGTAGAAACCTTCACTATCTAATAAAATTAGTAGGTAGTGTCTTCCCTTTGGTGTTATTAATGTTTGTATTCCTACAAGTGTACCTAGTGGATCAATCCATTCTTTTACTTCAAAATATCCCTTGTTCTTATCTGCATAAGGTAAGAGTTTCTTTTTCTTATCTCTGTAAATTAATCCCTTATCCATTAGAAAACTTATAAATTGATTTTGTGGTATTCCTAACTCTTTGGCAGTATTTCTAAAGTTTGTAAGTAGGTTATAATCTACTAATTTGTCATAATAATCTGCCTTTGGTCTTAATTCTTCAATTTCTTCTTCTCTTTCAGCAATAATTCTATTGGCTACAAGAATTGCATCTGCAAGTAGATCTTCATTAGTTTTCTTTTCTTGCCCTACTATATATCCTCCGTTTTTTCTAATACTTGGTAAGACTTCTCTAGTTACCCAAGCTTTGAATATTTTTGCTTGTGGTAGTTTTGATGAGAGGATAAGTGAATACAATCCTGATTCGTTAATTATTGAAATATTCTGTATTCCTCCAGGGGTGTTCCATTTCGTTACACCCTTATCTTCTTCGTCTACATGGTCATAAATAGCTTTTCTGGGATTGACATATCCTAGCATAGTTGCTACTTCATTTGCTATAAAGAAAAACTCACCATCTTTTTCAATAACAGTGAGTTTCCCAAAATTCTTATTTTCAAATGTTTTTAGATTACTTATCATAAGCTTTGCTCCTTATGTTTATTTTTAACTTTATCTTTACTAATGGTGTCCTTAGCCATATCTTTAAACTTATTTATAGTCTTCGTTATTGAATCTTTTCTATCGGCCTTTTTTTCAGAAGCCTTAACTGCTTTTTTAAAGGCGTGTTCCATTACTTTTATATCCTTAGATTGAAAAAACACAGAGTGGTTACCAGTTTCCTTATCTTTCATAACAGAAAACTTCACTCCGTGTTTGTTTAAAATTTTCTTTAATTCTTTTAACTCAGGATCTTTTAGATTAATTTCTTCTAACTGTCCCTTTTTAACCATATCCTTTAGTTTTACTTCTTCTCCATTATTTTTTATTACATTTTTCAAGCCTCCTTGATCTTCTATTTGCTTGTGAACTTTCTTTAAGGCATCAAGAATTGCTTTACTTGTTGCTTTTGCAAGCCTTACTTCAAGGTTAAGACTCGACCTAGATACTTCTTCATTAATCATCTATTCCACCTCCATATAAAAGTAACTCTTTGTATTTTCTTAACTTCTCTTGATGGATTTTTCTTCTAAAATCTTCTCCCGTAACTTTAACTGGTATTGTCATTTCAAGTATTCTTGAATATATCCTCTGATACTCAAGTTCAATATTAGGATTTTGAATAATTTCCAATGATAAGTTTGTAGTAAAAATTGTCGGCCTACCTTTTAAGTATCTTGAGTTTATAATGTTATATACTTGTTCTCTTGCATAAGATGTATCCCTTTCAATTCCAAGATCATCTAAAATTAACAACGGAATGTTTGATAGGTTATCTATAATTTCATTTGAATCTAGCTTAAATGCTGATTTTTGTATTTGATTTATAACCTGAGATAAATTCATAATCTTAACTTTAACTTGTTCTCTTTCAATTAATTCATTTGCAATAGAACAAGCAAGATAAGTCTTTCCACTGCCAACATCTCCATGAAATAAAAGTCCAACATTGTCTTCCTTCATTTGTTCAAAACTTTTAGCATAATTGTAAGCAACCTTGTAAGCTTGACCTTTTTCATTTAAGAATCTCTCAAAATTATATTGGTGTTGGAGTGGCGATGAGAAACAATCTCTTTTTAGCGATGATATTTTCATTAGTCTTTCTCTTTCTTCATTTTCCTTATCTCTTTTTATTTCACATTCACATTTAATTCTGGGAATAAACTTTGTAAAGCCAAGGTCAAGTAATTCTCCATCGACTCTTTTATCACATACCTTACAATAAATATGTCCATTTCTTTCAATATCATTTTCTCTTAATACAAAATCTTTTAAGCTTTTCATAAACTCTCTCCTATATCGTAATTCATTTTCCTTGTTGTATTATCATTAATGTTTTTTGCCTGATCATTAAGATACCAATTGATTATCGTTGCCTTGTAATCTTGATACACTCTGTTATTTGCTTTCATATATGACGACAACCTATCAATGTAGTCACTAATTCTACTTCCTAACTCATTTGTTAAGTCCTTGTATTCTTCATCAGTCAAAAATATGTTTTTATATATTCCATAAGGCTTTTGTCCCTTACTAAAATCATTCTTTCTTAACTCATTATTACTAATATTGTTATAGTTACCTTCCGATTTTCGGAAATCTTGAAGTCTGTTATTAGGAGTTCTTGAATTCCGATTATCGGAAGTCTGGACTTCTGCTTTTCGGAAATCTGGATTTCTATTATTTGAATCGGAGAAAACACTCATAAAATCTTTAACATATATCCTATTTGGTTTTCCAAGTCCTTGTCTTTTCTTTTCTATCAATCCAATTCCTGATTTTATATCAAGCTCATTTATAATCTTTAAGGCTTTATCATTAGCACAGTTAAATTGCTCTTTAATAGCATCCATTGTGTAGTAAATAAAGACTTTTCCATCTTCATCTATCCAGCCATTTTTATATGAAAGACCCATTCGATTAAGCATATATGAATACAAAACTTTAGCTTCAATAGAAATGCTCTCAAAAATCTCATCTTCCATTAATACCATAGGTAACCTAATGAAGTTATACATCTCAGATTGCCTATTATAAAAATAATCAAAATTCATTCCTACCTCCTCTCTTTAAAATAAAAAAAGACGACAGAATTATTGCTTTCTATCGTCTACGGTTGTCTTATATTTATTTTTCTTCAAATTGATTTTATTGTATAGTTTAATAATTCTAATAATCCAATAACATATATACTTAATTTAGGTAATCCAAATGGACTAAATAAAAATGCTAATATTAGTGCTTCAATTACAATTTGCTTGTCTCCTTGAAAAATGCTAGCTATTCCAATTATAAAAATCAAAGTAGAAACTACGCTTAACAACGCAGTACTCAAACTTAATATGAAGGTTAAAAAAGCTATGAGCAAACTCAACACTAATCTTATCGGTAATAAAATTATTCTAATTATCCATCTCATACATACTCCTAAAAATTAAACTGGGATTCATAACAAACCCCAGTTTCATAATTAGCGTGTCCTTTAATATAATTTTGATCCTGCTGGAATATTATCATCCAGCATTATTAAGTTAAGTTTTTCTTCACCGTCATACTCACAAATTGCAGATATAATCATACCTTCTGAGTCGATTCCCATCATCTTACGAGGAGGAAGATTACAAATTGCAAGTAGTGTCTTTCCAATTAAGCTCTCTGCGCTGTAATATTCCTTAATACCAGATAAAATAACTCTTTCTTTTTCAGAACCATCATCTAATGTAAATTTCAAAAGTTTTTTTGACTTAGGAACTTCTTCGCAGTTTTTAACCTTTACAACTCTAAAATCAGATTTTGAGAAAGTTTCAAAGTCTACCATATCTTCAAATAATGGTTCAACTTTCACTTTTGAAAGGTCAATTTCTTCTGTCGTAAGTTTGTCGTAAGTTTCGTAAGTTTCTTTTGACAAACCCCCATTTTCTGCCTTTTCTAAGCCTATTGGCTTCATTGTTGGGAATAACATAATATCTCTGATTGATTCGTTGTTAGTCAACATCATTATAAGTCTGTCAACACCAATTCCCAATCCGCCTGTTGGTGGAAGTCCTACTTCCAATGCATTCAAGAAATCATAATCCATCATTTGAGCTTCGTCGTCACCATTTTCTCTAGCTTCAACTTGTTTCAAGAATCTTTCTTTTTGATCGATTGGATTGTTCAATTCACTAAATGCGTTTGCGATTTCTTTTGTGCATACAAATGCTTCAAATCTGTGAGTGTATCTTTCGTCGTCTGGATTTCTCTTAGCTAATGGACTTACTTCCACTGGATGACCCAACACAAATGTTGGTTGAACCAATTTTTCTTCACAGAAATGTTCGAAACATTCGTTGATTACTTCTCCACGCGACATGTTGTCTTTTATGTCAACATTATTTGCTTTAGCAACTTCACGAGCTTGTTCATCAGTTTCAATTTCATCAAAATTTATATCTGCGTATTCTTTTATCGCATCAACCATTGTGATTCTTTTCCATGGTGGTGTAAAGTCAATTTCAGTTTCACCGAATTGAGATTTCATAGAACCATTAACTTTTTCACACACGAATGCAACTAATTGTTCCGTTATATCCATCATATCGTTGTAGTCAGCGTATGCTTGGTACAATTCTATTGCCGTATATTCTGGGTTATGTGTGTGGTCCATTCCTTCGTTTCTGAACATTCTACCCATTTCATAAACTTTGTCAAATCCACCTACGATTAATCTCTTTAGGTATAATTCATTTGCAATACGCAAATACATATCTATATCCAAAGTGTTATGGTGAGTGATAAATGGTCTCGCATTTGCTCCACCAGCAATTGTATTTAAGATTGGAGTATCAACTTCCAAGAATCCTCTTGTATCCAAGAATTCTCTGATTGCCGAAATAATTCTAGATCTCTTAACAAAAGTATCTTTGATTTCTGGATTCATAATTAAATCCACGTATCTTTGTCTATATCTCAAATCCGGATCTTTTAATCCGTGCCATTTTTCAGGTAATATTTGTAATGATTTAGACAATAAAACTACTGATTTTGTTCTAATAGATATTTCGCCGCTGTGTGTCTTGAATATGCTTCCTTCAACACCAACAATGTCTCCAATATCCATATTTTTAACTTTTGCGTAGTTTTCTTCGCCTAACTCATTTACTTTATTAAATAATTGTATTCTACCAAGAGAATCTTGCAAGTCCATGAAATTAACTTTACCATGGCCTCTTTTACTCATAATTCTTCCGGCTATTTTAACTTCTTTCCCGTCAAATTCGTCAAAGTTATCAGATATTTCTTTAGTATTATTAGCATTATCAAATTTTTCATGAACGTATGGATTTTCATTTGCATCTAATAATTCTTGCAACTTTTGTCTACGAATTTGTAGCATTTCGTTTAAATTTTCCATTATTATCCTTTCTTTACAGTTAATACCTTTAATTCTACGATTCCACCTGGTGTTTCAACTTTTGTTGTGTCACCAACTTTGAGGTTTAACAGAGCTTTTCCAGTTGGAGATTCATTTGAAATTCTGCCTGCAAAAGGATCAGATTCTGCCGTTCCTACTATTTGATAAGTCATTTCTTTGTTTAAATTTAAATTTTTGTAAGTTACAGTTGATCCCACTGTAACAACATCTTTTTGATTTTCATCATCTTGAATTACTTTTGCATGTAAAAGCAAGTTTTCAAGATAGTTAATTCTTTCTTCTACTTGAGCTTGTTCATTTTTAGCTTCATCGTATTCCGCATTTTCAGAAAGGTCACCAAATCCTCTTGCAACTTTGATTTTTTCAGCTATTTCTGTTCTGCGAGTAGTCTTTAAAAACTCAAGTTCTTCTTTATGTTGATCTAATCCTTCTTGAGTTAATAAAAATTCTTTATCTGCCATAATCTATTCTCCTTAATTTTAACCATATATTCTAAAATTATATAACAAAAGGCATAATTGTCAAGTTTTTAGTATATAATTAAATTATTCATTTTTAAATTCATCTAGAATTTTGTATATTTCATCAAGATCTGTCAATTGATTGATTTTATTTTTTACTTTATTGGAATTTCTGAATCCTTTCAGATACCATTGAATATGCTTTCGCATTTCCAAAATCGCACGTCTTTCTTCATAAAACTCCAATTTCAATTGCATGTGTTTTTTTATAGTGTCGATTACTTCTTCTTTTGATTTATTTTCATCATCACTAAAAATAAATGGATTTTGCATTGCACCTCTTGCTAACAAAACTCCATCGCAATTTGAGTATTCCATGTTTTTTCTGATATCTTCTTTTGTAAAACAATCACCATTACCAAATACAGGTATATCCACATTTTCAACCACTCTTTTAATGTGTAACCAATCAGCTTCTCCTGAATAAAACATTTTTCTTGTTCTAGCATGAAGTGTAATGTAGTCAACCTTTAATCTTTCGCAAATTTGTGCAAGCTGCATATAATTCATAGAATTTTCATCAATTCCAAGTCTAAATTTTACAGAAACTGGTAAATCAGTGTTGTTTTTGCAGGCTCTTATAACATCTTCTGCTAAGTTCAAGTCCCCCATTAAAGCAGATCCATCACCGTTTTTGAAAATTTTCGGTGCAGGACATCCCATATTTATATCTATGGATTTGAAATTGTAATTTTCAGTCAGAAATCTTGTTGCATAGGCTATGATTTCTGGTTCGTGTCCAAATATTTGAACCGACGTACTTTTTTCTCGAGGATCTGTATCTAAAAGTTTCTTAGTTTTTTTGTCATCATAGTAAAGTCCTTTGGCACTTATCATTTCTGTAAAGCATAATCCAGCTCCTAATTCTCCACAAAGTATTCGAAAAGGAATATCTGTAACTCCAGCCAATGGTGCCAAAAACAAATTACTATTCAAGTTCAATTTTTCTTTAATCATTTTTATTTAAATCGTTAATAATTTTTAATCCATCCAATGTGATTAGTTTGTCTATAATTGTGATGTACTTTGATTGTTTAGCAATCAAATACGAAAAACCACCTGTCGCAATAATTGTTACCTCGTCTTTTGTCTTATCTTTTTCTTCTAAGATTTTTTCAATTATATAATCTATTAATCCAATAAATCCAAACACAACACCAGATTGCATACTTTTTACAGTACTGTCTCCGATAACACTATCTGGCATTTCTATTTCAATTTTAGGTAGTTTTGCCGTCTTCATAAATAATGCTTCAGATGAGATTGCAATCCCTGGAGCTATTGCTCCTCCCAAGTATTCTTTATTTTCTGTAATATAATCGAAAGTAATCGCAGTTCCAATATCTACAATAATAACTGGTGTAGAATATTTTTTACAAGCACTTACTGCGTTGATAATTCTATCTACACCGACTTCTTTAGGAGATGCATATTTATTAACTATTCCTGTCTTTATTTTTTCATCTACTATCAATGGTTCTATTCCCAAATATTTTTTAACTGCTTTTGGTATAGTTGGCATTAGATTTGGTACTACTGAACCAATGATAGCTTCTTTTACATCTGATTTTTTTACGTTTGAATATTCCAAAGCTTGCCTTAGTGTTAGAGCATACTCGTCACTAGTTTTGTGTAGGTCTGTCGATATTCTCCATTCAAAAATCAGTTCATCATCTTTAAAAATACCTAATACGATATTAGTATTTCCAATATCTATTACGAGTAAAATATCTTCCACCTTCTTTATTTATTTTCAATGGACGCTTTGATGAATCCATCGAATAAAGGATGAATTTTATTAGGTCTTGATTTGAATTCTGGGTGGAATTGACAACCTAAGAAGAACTTGTTTTCTGGTATTTCAAGCATTTCTACCAAATTATATTGGTCATTAATTCCTGAAAATACTACGTTGTTTTTTTCGAATTGTTCTCTATAATCGTTGTTGAATTCGTATCTATGTCTGTGTCTTTCTTGAATGAATTCTTCACCATACAATTCTTTTGCTAATGATTTATCCTTCAAGTGACATTCGTAATTACCAAGTCTTAATGTTCCACCTATATCTTCAATATCTCGTTGTTCTTTCATCAAACTTATTACAGGATTTTTGCAATCAGCAACAACTTCAGCTGTATTTGCATCTGCCAAACCTAATACGTTTCTAGCAATATCTATTGCGGCAATTTGCATTCCCAAACAAATTCCGAAATAAGGCATGTTGTTTTCACGACAATATTTTGAAGTTTCAACCATTCCTTCCATGCCTCTTCCACCAAATCCGCCTGGAACGATGATACCATTCAAGCCTTCGAATGATTCTTTTATATTATCTTTGTTTAATTCTTCTGAATTAATCCAACGAATGTTTACTTTGTGATTATTTGCATATCCCGCATCTATTAGAGCTTGTTCTACGGAAAGATAAGCGTCGTGAAGTTCTGTATATTTTCCCACTAAACCTATGTTTACAGTTTCAGTTGCTTTTCTGTAGTTTTCAATCATTTTTCTCCATTTTCCATCTTCTTCAACTTTAGATTTAAGTTTCATTTTTCTCATGATATACTTATCCAAATTTTGTTCTTGGAATTTCAATGGAACTTCATAAATGAAATCAACATTAAATGATTGAATAATAGCTTCAACAGGAACGTCACAGAATAATGAGATTTTTTCTTTTAATTCATCTGTAACTATGCCTTCACTTCTAAGGATTATTACATTTGTTTTAATTCCCAAACTCATCAATTCTTTGTATGAATGTTGCGTTGGTTTTGTTTTAAGCTCATTGCTTCCAGGTATTGTTGGAACTAAAGTTGTATGAATAAATAATACATCTTCTTTTTCATTTTCTGCATGGATTTGTCTGATTGCTTCCAAGAAAGGCAATGATTCAATGTCTCCAACAGTTCCACCAATTTCTGTTATAACAATATCAGCTTGAGATTCTTCAGCTGCTTTGTACACTGCTTTTTTTATTTCATCAGTAATATGTGGAATAACTTGTACAGTTTTACCGTTGTAATCTCCACGTCTTTCTTTTTTAATAACATCATTGTAGACTTTTCCTGTGGTAATGTTTGATCTTTGAGTTAATTCTTCGTTGATAAATCTTTCGTAGTGGCCTAAGTCTAGGTCAGTTTCCGCTCCATCTTTTGTTACAAAAACTTCCCCGTGTTGATAAGGACTCATAGTTCCTGGGTCAATATTCAAGTAAGGATCAAATTTTTGCATAAACACAGAAATTCCTCTGTCTTTTAGCATTCTACCAATACTTGCACCACTAATTCCCTTACCTATACCAGAGACAACTCCTCCAGTAATAAAAATAAATTTACTCATTACTCCTCCTATAATTATATTAATGATGAATATATGTCTTGAATATCACACAAATTATAATTTTCTTTGTAGACAAATTTTTCAAGATTATCGTGTACTTCTCTGATTTCTTCAATTAGAGGGCTAATTTCATATTGAAAATATTTAGCCTTTTCATATTTAGATTCAAAATCAGTTTTGTGTATCATTTCTTCCAAATTATTTCTCTTGTTGATGATTTCATTTAAACCATTTTTCAATTTTTCTTGTGTAGAATCTAAGCTATTAATACCGCACTTCTCAATTAATTTATTATTTTGAATTAGTTGTTTTGAAAAAGCATTAATAACAAATTTATCCAACATATAAATCAAAGTCTTCGCTTCAATTTCATGAGTTGTTATTACATCTTCCAATCCAACATCATAGATTGCGTGTAATTCTTCCTCACTTAGTATACCACAAAAATCCTTAATAGATTCTTCTGAGATTAATGAATATAAAGAATCAAAATAATGAACTAAATCCAACAAACCTCTCTTCTTAGCTTCTTCTCTCCAAAGTTGTGTATAGTTGTCTTGTCTGTATAAAATTTGTTTGTGATTTTTCAAAATATCTACAACTTCTGATTTGATAAATTGCTCAATATTTTCATTTTGAGATTTGTATTTTTCGTAAACTCTTTTGATTGCATTTGCATACATTGTATTCAAAACTATGTTGACATCACTTGCACTATTCGAAGAACCCAACATTCTGAATTCAAATTTGTTCCCGCTGAAGGCAAATGGACTTGTTCTGTTTCTATCTGTCATATTTGGTGGAATGTAATCGAATCTATTTATTGAAAATTTAGGATAATTTCTAACAATTTCTTCTTCATTCATTAATGAATTAAACGTCTCTTCGATATCTTGTCCCAAATCCATAGATATTATCGATGGTGGAGCTTCGTCTCCTCCCAATCTATAGTCGTTTGAAGTAGTAGAAGATGCCGATCTTAAAAGTGCTTGTGATTTGTCCACCGCTTCTATCAAACAAGCTGTAAATATCAAGAATACAAGATCATTTTCCATGTCAGCTTCTGGTGAGAATACATTTCTTCCGTGATTTGTAACTAAAGAGTAATTATTGTGTTTACCGGATCCATTTACACCTTTAAATGGTTTTTCGTGCAATAAACATACGAGATGATGTTTTCTTGCAGTAGTTTTCAAAATTTCCATTACCAAATGATTATCATCTACTGAAATATTTGCGTTCTCAAAAAGAATTGCTACTTCAAATTGATTTGGAGCAACTTCGTTGTGTTCTGTCTTAGCGTATATCCCCAGTCTGAATAATTTTTCGTCAAAATCTTTGTAAAAAGCTTCAACTCTTTGTGGAATTGAACCGAAATAATGGTCAGTAAGTTCTTGTGATTTTGGTGCTTGTGCTCCTAAAAGAGTTCTTCCAGTGTTAATCAAATCAATACGTTGTTTATATACATTTTCATCAATAAGGAAGAATTCTTGTTCCAATCCAATTTTAACTTTCATTCTGTAACAATGGTCATCAGAAATTTCGTTGTAAAGTTTAGTAGCATAATCAGACAAGTAGTCCAAACTTTTAAGTAGTGGCAATTTTTTATCTAAAGTAGTTCCATCATAAGATACAAACACTGATGGTATATACATTATATTATCTACTATAAATGTGTTAGATGTACAATCCCAATAAGTGTATCCTCTTGCTTCAAACGTAGATCTAATGGAGCCTGTAGGAAATGATGAAGCGTCTGGTTCCCCTTTAATTAATTCTTTTGCTGAAAATCTATTTATTGGAGTACTATCGTCTCCTCTATCCAAAAAAGAATCGTGTTTTTTTGCTGTTAAACCATTTAATGGTTGAAACCAGTGACAAAAATGAGTAGCTCCTCTTTCAATTGCCCATTTTTTCATAGCATGTGCAATTATTTCTGCTGTTTCAATATCAAGTAAATCTTCTTTTCTAACTGCATTTTTCCATTTTTGATAAACAGGAAAAGGTAACGAATCTTTCATTTGTCTCTTATCAAAAGTGTCAATTCCAAAAATTTTGTTTGTATCCATAATACCTCCATGTATTAAAATAAAAAAAATTGGCAATCAAAGAAAGCCAATTTATGAAAAACAAAAATAGTGTTTTTTTTATTATATTTAATCACGGTTTTGTTGTCAAGTATTTTATTGTTTTTTCTTATTCTTTTTTATGATTACTTGCATTTCAGAAGCATCACTTGGATTGATAGGAATAAGTTTACTATTAGCTTTGGAATTTTTCAAAATTAATTCCAAAAACCTCTTGTCTTTTGAATATTTCCATTGTTTGATATCTTCATATTCTGCCAAAAATCCATTGAAATAAATTCCTTTATCTGTGAATGAAATTTTTTCGAATGTCAAATAAATAAATATAACTCCCAGTAGTATATAAATTAATGGGAACCATGTTTTTTGTTGATAAAGGTACAATAATCCCAAGACTACTATTGAATATGATGCAACCATCATTAAAATTCTTTTTCTTTGGTTAAAGTTTTTGATGACTCTTCCAATATTTTTTTTAACTTTGTATACATTGTACATTTGCTTCAATCCAAAAAGCAAAATCAATATATACATGACGTTTATAACATTTTGTGCTCTCATTATTTCTCCTGATTATCTATATTTTTTCTATTTCTTCGTCTTTTTTTCTTACATCAACTAATTCTTTAGGTTCATTCTCGTGAATTTTTGTCTGAGTATATTTGTCAAATATTGCCTCAAATTCTTCTTGTCCAATAGTTTCTTTTTCTAAAAGTTTATTGGCCAATGCATGCAATAAATCAATATTTTCATTTAAAATGTTCAAAGCTTTATTGTAGGCTTCGTCAATTAATTCTCTCATTTCAGAATCAATCTCATAGGCGATTTTATCTGAATATTGTTTGTTCTTACCAAGCTCTTCACCTAAGAACACTTCAGCATCATCTCCACCGTACATCATAGGTCCCAATCTTTTACTCATACCGTATTTTGTTACCATTGCATGTGCGATTTTCGTCGCTCTTTCGATGTCGTTGCTTGCACCAGTAGAGATATCATCAAGCACAACTTCTTCTGCTGCACGTCCACCTAATAGAGAAATCAATTTATGTTGCATTTGTCTTTTAGTCATAAATTTTGCATCTTCTTGTGGAAGATATGCCGTGAATCCTCCCGCTCTTCCTCGAGGAATAATTGTAATCATATGAACTTTGTCATTATGTTCTAAAAATCCAGAAACAATTGCATGACCAGATTCGTGATAAGCTGTAAGCACACGTTCCTTTTCGATTACAACTTGTGATTTCTTTTCTGGGCCTGCTACAACTTTTATAGATGCTTCTTTGAATACATCATTTGAAATTTCGGCTTCATTATTTCTTGCTGCAAGAAGAGCAGCTTCATTACACAAGTTTTCCAAATCAGCTGGAGAAAATCCCGTTGTTGTCTTTGCAATATCTTCTAAATCCACATCTGATTTAAGTTTTTTGTTTTTAGTGTGAACTTTTAAAATTTCTAATCTCTCTCTTACATCTGGAAGTCCTACATATATTGTTCTATCGAATCTTCCAGGTCTTAGCAACGCTTTATCTAAAATGTCAGGTCTATTAGTGGCACTCATCACAATTACGCCTTCATTTTTGCCAAAACCATCCATTTCAACTAGCAATTGATTCAACGTTTGTTCTCTTTCGTCATGCCCTCCACCAAGGCCTGCTCCTCTTTTTCTACCTACAGCATCAATTTCGTCAATAAAAATTATACAAGGAGCATTTTTCTTAGCTTGTTCGAACAAATCACGAACTCTGGATGCACCAACACCAACAAACATTTCAACAAAATCAGAACCAGAAATACTGAAGAATGGAACTTTTGCTTCTCCAGCAACCGCTCTTGATAAATATGTTTTACCAGTTCCCGGAGGTCCAACTAGCAAAACTCCCTTTGGAATTCTAGCTCCAATATCAATATATTTTGAAGGATTTTTAAGAAAATCTACAATTTCCATCAATTCTTCTTTTTCTTCTTTTAATCCAGCCACATCAGCAAACACAACTTTTTCTTTAGAATCTTGGTTGAGTTTTGCTTTTGATTTTCCAAAATTCATCGCCTTAGAATTACCAGAATTTTGTGTTTGATTCATAAACATAAACCAAATAATACCTAAACCAACAATTATTAATATTGTTGGCATCAAGTCCATGTACCAAGGTTTACCAGGGTCTTTTTCAGTTTTCAAAACTATTTTGTTATTTTCAACAGATTCCTTAAGATAATTATTATAAAATACTTCCCACATTTCAGATGGCATGTACATTTTAAAAGGCGTAGCTTTGCTATCTTTTAGCACACCTTTTATATCATTTCCTTTTGCTACAATTTCTTTAACATTATCTTTCTTTACGTTTACTATCATCTCATTGACAGTAAAATATTTTGTACTCAATGTATTATTTTGAGTCATAGTAACAAAAAAAGCTATTAAAATAATTGGAACAAGATAAATCGCTAAACTTTTAGTTACTTTTTTCATTAAATCTCCTTTTCATAATAAGATTTCTTCAAAACACAGATATCTTCAATATTTCTAAATTCTTGTGCAAAATCTAATCCATAACCTACTATAAACTCGTTAGGCACAGTAAAACCTTTGAATTGAACCTCCACCTCGTTAGTTCTTCTATCTGGTTTATCCAAAAGAGTTGCAATTTTAACGGATTTTGCTTTTCTATCAAGTAAATTTCGAACTAAGTAATTTAGTGTACGACCACTGTCTACTATATCTTCAACTATAAGAATATTTTTACCAGCAATATCTTCTTCTAAATCCTTAATAATTCTTACTGTTCCACTAGATTCTGAAGAATGTCCATAACTCGATACAGCCATAAAATCAATTCCAACTTCAAGATCAATATTCAAAGTTAAATTGCTCATAAACATAGCAGCTCCTCTTAGAATACCAACTACTATAAGTTCTCCCTTATCTTTGTACTCTTCAGTAATTTCTTGTCCTAATTCCTCAATTCTTTTGTCGATTTCTGATTTTGGTATTAACACCTTTTCAACCGCATCACATAAATTACTTTTCATATGTCACCTCTATAACTAAAACTTCTTTGCTGTTATCATTTTTCATGTACAAATTTGATCTTTTCAATGACAAAATAGCATACACATTTTCTTCATCGCTCAAAATAGGATAATTATCGCGTTTGATTTGAGCAATTTTATTGTCAATAAATACAGACTTAACTTTCTTAGTAAATCCTTTTAATTTGATTCTGTCTCCATTTTTCCTTTTCCTTAAAAAAAGATTATTTGAAAGAATTTTAGAATCGAAAATCATTTTATTTATTGAAGGTTTCACATTTGTATTTTCTGTTAAATAACTATTTATTTTAAAGTCTCCAAAGCTAATTTCTCCAAGTTCAAATTTTACACTTTGATTTTTTTTATTATTTAGATTTTTCCTAATTATTACTTTATCATAACTTTTGAAAAAACTGTAGTCTTTAAATACATATTGGCTACCATTTTTTAAATCAAATAATTCTATAGTATCATCAATATAAACCATTCTAATATCTTGATTTGAACCATTTAATTCAATTAAAAGTTTTCTAATTATATTTCGCCTAACAGATTTCTTCTCTCTTACGAATAAATTAACATCTATAAAATATTCACCGTTTTCTTGATTGACTAATTTTTTGTATTTGAAGTTAGTAACATCGTCGATTATTTCTTTTGAATCTTTTAAAATATTAATAGTTCTATATATAGAATCACTTATTGAACTATTGAAATTATCTTGAATATAAGGCAGCATTTCTAGTCTAATTTTATTTCTTTGGACATCAGCCACAAAATTTGTCTCATCAGTTACATAATCAATATCATTCTCATCCAAATAATTTAGTATTTCACTTTTGGAAACATCTAACAGAGGTCTTATAATATTTTTGTTCTGGTATTGTATTCCACACAATCCATCAATCCCGCTCCCTCTGAACAAATGTAGAAAAAAAGTCTCAACTTGATCATCCAAATGGTGCGCAACTGCGATCTTATTGAAATCTTCTGATTTTAAGATTTCATTAAAGTATTTGTATCTTAAAATTCTACCGCTATCTTCCAGACTAATCGAATTATCAATAGAGTATTGTTTCATATCTACTTTTTTCGAGAAAAATTTAATGTTATTTTCCTCAGATATCTTTCTTGAAAAATTTTCATCCCTAAGTGCAGTATCTCTGTAAGAATGATTGATGTGGCATGTATATATTTCAAAATCCAAATCACGTTGCAGTTTAATTAAAATATTTAATAAGAACACAGAATCCGCCCCACCTGATAACCCTATTAAGATTTTATCGTGTTTTTCTATTAAATTTTCTCTTATTATCGTGTTTTTTATTTTGTGTATCAAATCCATACTACTAAAAAAGCCGCATGAATCTGCGGCGCTACTCCTAATTATACTTTCTTTTCTTGGAAAATTTTTTATTTTCTCTTTGTCTGATAGAATCTAATCTTTCATTGCTTTCTTTCATAAATTTTGAAAGTAAATCATCAAACGCTGACTCTGGACTAGATTCTTTGTTTGAATTCTTGTCCTCATCAGAAAAAGTTTTCTTAGAAAATTCTTTTTTGTGCTCTTTTTTTGGAAGACATTCCTTTATTGAAAAGCTAATCTTATTATCCTCAATGCTCATAACTTTGCATTTAACTACATCATTAACTTTTAACACATCTTCAACTTTTTCTATGTAGTCATTAGAAATTTGTGAAATATGAACCAAACCTTTAGTTCCATCTTCGCATTCTACAAATGCCCCAAACTTCGTAATTCCTGTTACTTTACCTTCAACAATATCGCCCACTGATATAGACATACGCAATATCTTCCTCCTAATATAATACTATATACCAGTATATACTACTGAAAAAACGGTGTCAATAATTATTTATCAGACTTTTTATCTAAAGTTGGTGATGGTGTGAAGTTACTATCTTTTTTTGGTTTTTCCTTTTCATCTTTGATTAAAATCTCATTAGGTTTTACCATTCCTAATTTTTCTCTAGCATATTTTTCAATTAACTTAGGATTATCCAAGTTCTTGGAATCGTCAGATAATTTCACTATTTCTTTTTCAAGTTCAGCTTTTTTATTTTGTTGTTCAATTTTAACATTATTAATGTTTCTAATTTGAATTTGTTGCTTAAAAATTGTAAATAGTAACGTAATACAAGCAAAAATCGTTATAGCTGAAACGATTATCCTAAATTTATTAACGTTTTTTCTTCTTTTTATTATCTGATTTTCCCTGGTATTCATTTTAATCTCCTAAAGTTTCAAACATTTTATCCGCATCATCTTTTTTAGGATTATCTATTAATTCTGTAACCTTCGCTTTTAAAATCGATTGAGCAAAGCTTATTTCAATTATATCTCCGACTTTTACGTTGTCTCCAGGTTTAGCGATTTTGTCGTTGATTTTCACTCTTTGTGATTCACAAGCAGTTTTTGCTACAGTTCTTCTCTTGATAATCCTTGAATTTTTTAAAAATTTATCTAATCTCATCTATTTCCTTATTTTTTATACTTTCTAATATTAATTCATAATCCAAATCTGATTGTACGTTCTTGTATAATATTTTATCATTTCTTTTAATAATCGCAGACTTCATTTTATCATTTTTATATAAGCAATAAATATCACATTCATCTACATCATCATTGAACGAATCTTTGTCGATAAAAAACATAGCTTTTACAAATTCTTTTGATTTTCTTCTGATTTTGTATACGCCATTTTTTTCTTTTTCAAATTTTTCTAATATAAGATTAATATCTTGTAGATTATCGACAATAAAATCAGCTTTATTTTGTTTAAAATTAAATCTATCCTCTCTTCTGGCAATTACCGTCAATCCTGCACTTTTCGCAGATTCAATACCGTAATCAGAATCTTCAATTGCAACAGCATCTTGTGGTTTTACTCCTAAAATCTCACAAGTTTTAATGTAAATTTCAGGATTTGGCTTTGATTCTTCAAAATCTTCACCACTAATTATCACATCAAATTCATCCTTGATATCTAGTTCTTTCAAAACTGTATCAATAGTATTTTTTGGTGATGATGATGCCAAAGCAAGCTTAAAATTTTTTCTTTTAAGCTCTTTGAGTAATGGATAGAAACCATCCATTACCAAAGAACTATAATTTATTTTATCGCCTTCGATGTAATTTTTCATCAAACCATATACTTCTTCAGGCTTTCTATGAAGTTTTGATTCCAAAAATTCGTCAGTTTTTTGTTGACTTAAACCAGCAAGAGAAAACAAATCTTCTTTCGATATTTCGACGTCAAAATCTTTTAGCACTTTTTTAAAAAAATCAATATAAACTATCTCACTATCGATTATTACGCCATCCATATCAAAAATTACAGCTTTCATTTTCTACCTCTAAGTTTATTGTACCACATTACTGTTATAAAATCTTGGCTGCTCCACGATAAACTAATCCAGCTATTGGATCTATGGTCAAGATTTCTTGATCTTTTATCTTACTTACAGCATCTTTACATCCTACAATTGTTGGAATTCCCAAATGCAATCCAACTATTGCAGCTGGTGATGTAAGTCCTCCCTCTTCTACGATTATTGCAGAAGCTTTTTGAATATATGGAACGAATTCTCTTTCCAAACTATACAATACAATTGCATTGCCATCTTCAAATTTAGAAGCCAAATCCTCTACTCCCTTGGCAACTCTTGCTTTTGCAGTTACAGATTTCTTACCTATTCCAGTTCCTTCGATCAAAATATCTCCTATTGTGTGAACTTTTAATAAGTTTGTAGTTCCCGATACCCCGACTGGAAGTCCTGCTGTAATGATAATTAAATCTCCTTCGTGAACCAAATCTTTTTTGATTCCAGCAGAAATTGATCTGTCAATTACTTCATCTGTGTTTTCGCTTAACTCGCTTAGAACTGGATGAACTCCCCAAATCAAAGATAATTTTCTCATTACTCCTTCTGATGTAGTAGCCGCAACTATTGGAGATAATGGACGATATTTAGATACGTTTCTTGCGGTTGAACCCGAAGTTGTTGCTACAACAATTGCATTTGCTCCTAATTGTTCACTAATACTTCTAGTTGCGATACTAATTGCATTTGTTGTTGTAATGTCCAACCATTGCAATCTTTTATTAGCAGCTTCTTTAAATTCTTCAGAATTTTCAGTATTAATTGCTATATCGTTCATAACTTTTACAGCATTTACTGGATAATTTCCTGCTGCAGTTTCTCCAGAAAGCATTACCGCATCACTACCATCCAAAATCGCATTCGCAACATCTGTAACTTCTGCCCTTGTTGGTCTCGGATTTCTAATCATGGAATCCAACATTTGAGTTGCTGTTATTACTGGTTTGCCGGCCAAAGAAGTTTTTTTGATTATTTCTTTTTGAACCATAGGCATAATTTCCGTTTGAATTTCTACACCCAAATCTCCTCTTGCCACCATAATTCCATCTGAAGTGTTGATTATTTCATCTAAATTATCCACACCTTCTTGTGATTCTATTTTAGAAATTATTTTTATATCATTGCCATTATTTTCTTCCAAAATCTTTCTAATATCTAATACGTCTTGTGATTTTCTAATAAATGATGCTGCAATATAATCAATTCCATTTTTAATTCCAAATATTATATCGGAAATATCTTTTTCAGTGATTGCTGGCAATTTTACCTTTGAGTTAGGAATGTTAACACCTTTTTTGCTCTTTAAAACACCGTAATTATTGACTTTGCAAATTATATCTGTATCTTTGATATCTATAACTTCAAGCTCAACTAATCCGTCATCTATCAATACTTTTTTTCCAATACTCAAATCATCTGGAAGTCCTTTGTAACTTACAGAACATATATTTTGATCTCCAATCACATCTCTTGTAGTTAATGTAAATTGATCTCCAATTGAAAGTTGAACTTGTTCTACTCCAAAATCTCCCAATCTAATTTCAGGGCCTTTTGTATCTAACATTATTGCTACTGGTAAATCCAATTCTTCACGTGCTTGTTTTATGTTTTTTATTCTTTGTAAATGCTCTTCGTGACTTCCATGTGAGAAGTTCAATCTGCACACATTCATTCCTATTTGCATCAATGTTTTTAAAGTCTCTACAGAATCTGATGCTGGACCTATAGTACAGACTATTTTAGTTTTCTTTAACATATTTACTCCTAATTATATTGAGATTTCTTTGGATATTTCATACAAATCATCTCTAAATTTTCTTTTTGTTGTAACTGCCTCATCAATTGGGACTGTGATTATCTTATTATCTTTCATGGCGATAGCCAAGTCTGTTTTTTCTTCCATTATTAATTTTACTGCCAAATTTCCCATTTGTGTTGCCATTAACCTATCAAATGTACATGGAGTTCCACCACGTTGAACGTGACCCAAAATTGTAACTTTTGTTTCTACTCCAGTTTTTTCTTCAATCATATTTTTAATATCATATGCTCCACCGACTCCTTCAGCAAGCATAATTAAATGATGAAGTTTTCCTCTTTTTCTTCCTCGTTCGATTTTTTCTGTAACCTCATCTATATTTAATTCTACTTCAGGAACGAGAATAGATTCCGCTCCCGATGCAACTCCTGAATACAATGCGATATCTCCGCAATTTCTTCCCATAACTTCAATTATGTTCGCTCGTCCATGGCTTGAAGAAGTGTCTCTTAATTTTGATATCGCATCACTTACTGTCTCAACAGCAGTGAAAAATCCAATCGTATAATCGGTATAACCCATATCATTATCTATTGTACAAGGAATCCCAATAGTCGATATTCCTATTTTGCTAAGTGCACTTGCACCTTTAAATGAACCATCTCCACCTAAAACCACAAGTCCATCTATTCCAAAATCTTTTAAAATTTGTGCACCCTTTTTTTGACCTTCTTCGGTTTTGAATTCCGGGCATCTCGCAGATCCCAAGATAGTTCCGCCACGGTGAATAATATCTGCAACAGAAGAAACATTCATTTCGTAAATATTTCCGTTCATAAGCCCATCATATCCAGACCTTATTCCCATAACTCTTATACCATTGTAAATACAAGTTCTAGCTATAGAACGAATGCATGCATTCATTCCTGGTGCATCGCCACCACTTGTTAGAATTGCTATTGTTTTCATAATTAACCTCTATTTCAAAACTACATTTTCTCTTCCTAATAATGAAACTAACTCATCAATAGTATTATCTTCGCATGAAATTCTAAATTCATTTCCTAGCAAATAGTTTTGTTTTTTATCTTCAAAATATATATTTGATTGAGTATCCCCTTTGCTATTAAGTAGTATTGGCTTGACTTTATCCAAAATATAGCTTGGCATATTTTTAGTAATTCTTAAAAATAATTTTGTCTCTGATTCTTCTTGTTTTTCAACATTTGAAATAGATTTGATGCTTTGAATGCTGTCCACTATAATTTTTGGATCTTCACCTTCAATGATATTAAGCCTTCCACCTACAATCAAAATCTCATCTTCATTTAAAATTTCAGAATATTGTTCGTATTTTTGTGGAAATACTATTAACTCCATAGTTCCGTACAAATCTTCAAATTTCACAAATTCCATTATTTTCTGATTTTTTGTAAATTTTTTATTGATAGATTCAATGATTCCTACGACCTTAACTCTTTTTCCATCAAAGTTTTTTTCATTGTAAGCATCATCTTCCAAATCTCCTGTAGAAAAATTAGAATATTGACCTATAATACTTGAATACGCTCTTAAAGGATGGTCTGATAAATATATACCCAATACTTCCTTTTCCATTCTCAAAAGTTCGGATTTATCGAACTCTTCTCTTCTTGTAAAATCATCTCGATCATTTTCTTCATTTGATTCAAACATATCAAACAAATTAGATTGACCAGGAACATTATTTTTTAATCCCGACTGAACTGAATCAATGATAGATTGGTATTGAAGCATTAATGTCGCTCTAGTTTCTCCTAGAGATGAAAATGCTCCAGCTTTTATAAGAGATTCAATCGATCTTTTGTTAATAGCTGATTTGTCCTTTGCGTAAATTCTTTCAACAAAATCTCTGAAACTTTTGAATTTACCATTTTCATTTCTTGAAATAATTGTTTGGTCGATTAAATTCGTTCCAACATTTTTGATTGCCTTTAATCCATAAATTATCGAATTGTCTTTTACATCAAATTTATCCAGGCTGTAATTGATATCTGGTGGAGATATTTCGATTTCAAGTCTTCTTGCTTCTTCGATATACAAAGATATTTGAGAAGTATTACCCATAACTGAAGATATCAACGCCGCCAAGAATTCTACTGGATAATAATATTTTAACCAAGCCGTTCTCATAGCTACTAACGAATAAGCTGCAGAGTGAGATTTATTAAAGGCATATTTTGCAAAATCTATCATTAAATCGTAGATTTTATTTGCAACATCTTCTTCAACGCCTCTTCTAATTGCTCCTTCAATTAAAATATTTCCATTTTCATCTTCTTTTCCAAAGATGAATTCTTTTCTTCCATCTTCCATTACTTTCATTTTTTTCTTACTCATCGCACGTCTCAAATTGTCAGCTTCACCCAAGCTGAAACCTGCAATTTTTTGAACTATTTGCATAACTTGTTCTTGGTATACAATCGTACCATAAGTTGGCTTCAATATATCTTCAAGTAATGGAGATAAATATTCAACATCTTCTTCATTATGTTTGTTGTGAATATAAGTTGGAATTTCGTTCATTGGACCAGGTCTAAACAAAGCATTCGCCGCTATTAAATCGTCAAATTTAGTTGGCTTCAATTCTTTTAAGAAGTTTCTCATTCCTTGAGATTCAAATTGGAATATTCCCAAAGTTTGCGCAACTGTAAACATCGACAAAACTTTTGGATCATTTTCGTTCATATCTTCAAAATTCACATCAATGTTTTTATTTTTCTTGATATATTTAATGCAATCACTAATTACAGTTAAAGTTCTAAGACCCAAAAAGTCCATCTTCAATAGACCAAGTTCTTCGAGTTCTGTCATGTTGAATTGTGTGATAACTGCATCTTTGTTAATTGCCAACGGAACGTATTCCATTATTGGAAGTTTGGAAATAACAACACCTGCTGCGTGAGTTGATGTGTGACGCGGCATACCTTCAACTCTTCGTGCAACATCTACTAATTTTTTTACATCACGATTTTCTTCGTAAGCTTTTCTAAATTCCGGAGAAATTTCAAGAGATTTGTCGATATTAATATTCAAGAGATTAGGAACTTTCTTCGCAGTGTCATCCACTGTTTTAAAATCCATTGCAAGAACTCTTCCAACATCTCTTATCGCATTTCTAGCTGCCATTGTTCCAAAAGTTACTATTTGGGCAACCTTATCTTCGCCATACTTATTTACAACGTAATCTATTACCTCTTCTCTTCTTTCGTAACAAAAATCTATATCGATATCTGGCATAGAAACACGTTCAGGATTCAAAAATCTTTCGAAAATTAAATCGTAATCTAATGGATTAATGTCTGTTATTTCCAAGCAATAACTTATAATACTTCCCGCAGCAGATCCACGCCCAGGTCCAACTGGAATATCCTGTGATTTTGCAAATCTAATAAAATCCCATACGATTAAAAAGTAATCGACATATCCCATCTTTTCGATTACAGATAGCTCATATTCGCATCTTTCTTTCGCTTCTTGTAATCTTTCATCATTTGCAAATCTTTTTTCAAGTCCATCAAAAACGAGTTTTTTGAGATAGCTACTATTGGTAAATCCATCTGGAATTGCAAAATATGGTAGGTGGAGATGACCGAATTCAAGCTCTACGTTGCACATTTCTGCAATTTTTTTCGTGTTTTCAATTGCTTCAGGATATTCCTTGAACAAATCTTTCATTTGTTCTTCGCTTCTAAGGAAAAATTCTCCCGGAATGTAGCTCATTTTATTGTCTTCTTCGATAGTTTTTCCCGTTTGAAGACAAATCAAAATATTGTGTATTTTATAATCTTCTTTTTCAATATAATGAACATCATTTGTGCAGACAAGTCCAATATCTAATTCTTTAGCAATTTTGGGAATATTTTCCATAACAACCATATCTTCTCGTGAAGAATGATTTTGCAATTCTAAGTAAAAATCTTCTCCATAAATATCTTTCAATTCTTTTGCTACATCTTTGGCCTTATCATATCCATATCTAATCAAAGATTCTTGAACTTCTCCTTTTAAACATGCTGACAAGGCAATGATACCTTCGGAATATTTTCTTAAAGTATTCTTGTCCACTCTAGGTTTATAATAAAATCCTTCAACATATCCAAGTGAGACAATTTTCATTAAATTAGAATAACCCTGTTGATTCTTAGCTAAAAGAACTAAATGATTGTAGAATTTATTTTCTGGATTTTTGATTTTATGATCCTTATTAGTAGTGTAGATTTCACAACCAATAATAGGTTTTATATTTCTTTTTTTGCATTCCTTATAAAATTTTACCGTTCCAAACATACTACCGTGATCAGTAATAGCGATGGCTTTCATTTGCAAATCTTTGGCTTTATCTAAAAGCTTTTCGATCGGAGAAAACCCATCTAGCAAACTGTATTCTGTATGAACATGTAAATGCGTAAAAGTATCTATCATTTCAAACTCCTTTAGCTTATTTTATAATAATTTTGATTATTTTAAAAGAAAAATTGCTGACAATTATAAATCATCAGCAATTTTTTTAAGTTTATTAAGTCTATAACTAACTCCAGATTTTGAAATCTTAGGAGTCATCATTTCTCCCAATTCTTTCAATGAAACATCTGGGTTTTCAATTCTGGCATAAGCTAGCTCCAACAATAAAGGATCTAGCGATTCAAGACCAATAGTTTTTTCAATTTTTTCAATTATTAGCTTCTGTTTCAAAGCAGCATCCACTGTTTTATTCAAATTTGCTGTTTCAAAATTAAATCTTCTGTTGACATTGTTTTTTATATCTTTTAAGGCTCTGACATTCTCAAGTTTTAAAACGCTATTGTAAGCCTTGGTCAAGCTCAAAAAATCAGAAATAGCTTCTGCTTCTTTTATATACAAAACATAATTTTCGTTTCTTTCAAAAATAGAAGATTTTATTCCAAAACCATAAAGCATATCTTTAACTTGCATACCAACATTTTCTTGTTTGAAAATAATCTCCAAATGATACATCTTTGATGGATCGTAACAAAATCCAGTACCTAAAAAAGCTCCTTGTAAAAAGCTAATTTTCTTGACATTGGAATCTATAATTTTTTCATCAATTCCCAAATCAAAGTCAAATGGACTTGTTGAAGTATGAGTATCTTCACAAAATTGTTTCGATATTTTCTCGTCAATTAGTATTTCGTATATATTTTTCTTTCGAAGATTGTTATTGTGAATAACCTTCATATCACATTCATAATTGTAAAATTTTTTCAAATTAGAAAATATCAATCTTGCAACTGGATTACTTTCTGTTTTTAATGTAATCTTCACACCAAATGAATTGTAATTCAAAGTACCTATTGTCTTAGTAAAAGCTGATAGCATTGCCAAAACGTCGTAATCATCAAGATTACTTATTATTTCAGTTTTAATATCAGATGAAAAGCTCATATCTTTACCTTTTTTCTATAAATGATTTAGCTGTTTTTATCATATTTTTTTCTGCACTGTGACGCACATATCTCAAAGCTTTGTCAGGATTCATGAAATCTCCTTCTGCAAAGCCTTCTTCTCTTTGTGGGATAATATTATTATCTTTCGTTACCATATAAAAATAGTGAACTGTTTTAAGAACTTTAGTGCCATCCATGTGTCTGTATTTATATTTTACATATCCAATATACTTAACAATCTCGGCTCTTAGTCCTGATTCTTCAAAAACTTCTCTAATTGCAGTTTGTTCTAAGCTTTCTCCTTTCTCTACCCTACCTTTAGGAAGAACCCATTCACCACGGAACTTTTTAAGTACAGCAACATTACCATTGTTGATAACTACCCCACCTGCACTTATTTCTTCCATATATCCTCCTGTATTTTATTTTGAAAATCTAATACTATTATAAACTGAATTGTAAATATTTAAAAGTCAAAGCAAAATTTAAAAATAATTTAAAATTTTTGTAAGAAAATTTCATTTAAATTCGACTACTATATATGGTACAATAGTAATTAGGAAGGTGTGAAATGAAAAAAAATAAATTAGAAGAATATATAGATAGCGCTATAAGCGACAATGATTTTTCAAAAGTTGGTGAAATAATAGAAAAATCAATCGATATGGCGTTGGATTTATCAAAAAGTGGTCTAAATGTAGTTATGAATACATTTAATCTGAAACCTAAACCGAAACAACAATATCTGGCAAACAAAGACCCTAAGTTGGTAACCCAAAAAAAGATTAATCCAAAAAGTTATTTTGCACTAAGAAATATTAGTTATGCTATAGGTGCTATGACTTTGTTTGGCTCAATGGTATCACTTAATCATGACTTTGTTGATATGGTTGCTGGAATTATGATAGCTTTGGGATTTGGTGTTGTGGGTTTTCTGTCACATATACACGCATCAAAATTACAACGATTTTTACGATACAAAACAGAAATTGGAGACAATAAAATTTTAAGCGTTGAAGATTTTGCATCAGCAGTTAATCTTCCTGTTGAAAAATGTAGTAAAGAGCTAATTTATTTCATAAACAAAAGATACTTCCCTCAAGCTCGTGTTGTGGAAAATGGTCATTTGTTTTTGTTGGATAGAACAAGCTACGATGCTTACAAAGCTCATTACTTAGATGAGAGTAAGTCAGAAGAAAACCAAAAAGAGATTGAACCCAACAGAGATATTACTAATTATATTACGATAACTGAAAATTTAATTACATCTATCAAGGATTTGGATTTTAAACAAGATGTCATTAAATTAAAAGATTTGCTAGTATCTATAAATAACCAAATTCAAAACGATAATTCTGATATAAATGGTCTGAATAAATTCGTTGATTATTACACCCCAACAGCTATAAATTTGGTGAAAAATTACATTCAATTCGAAAATGAAAAAAATGATATTATTAGTGTCGAAAAATCAAAGAAAGACATTAAAAATGCCATCGAGAATATCAATAAAGCTTTTTCAAAGCTTTTAACAGATTTGTATAGTGACGATATTTTAAATATTAATTCAGAAATAGAAGTAATGAATACTTTGTTGTCACAAGATGGATTGATAGAGAAAAATACAATGTTTAAGAGAGGTGCTGAATAATGGAAGATAAACCTATAAAATTGACTTTAGATGTAGAAGAACCTACACTAGATGAGGTTAAGGAAGATGAAGTTTTTTACCCTGAGTTTGAACAAAAAGTAAATCTTACTCCTGAAGAACAAAAAACTGTTGATGAATTTGTAAAACAAATTGATTTGTCTAATTCCAATATAGTTTTACAATATGGAGTAGGAGCACAAAAGAAAATTGCTAGTTTCTCTGAAAAAACACTAAATTCTGTAAAGACAAAAGATTTGGGAGAAGTTGGTAATCTATTATCTTCCGTAGTTACAGAATTAAAATCATTTGATGAAACAGAAGATAAAGGTGTATTTGGATTTTTCAAAAAAGGTGCCAATAAGATAACTGCATTAAGAGCAAACTATGAAAAAGCTGAGAAAAATGTAGATGAGATTTCAAAAATTTTGGAAAACCATCAAATAACATTGATGAAAGATATTTCCTTACTTGACCAAATGTACAAACTTAACGAACAATATTTCAAAGAATTGAGCATGTACATTCTTGCCGGTCAAAAGAAATTGGATCAAGTACGTAATGAAGAACTTCCTAACATGCTTAAAGAAGCTGAAAGTTCTCCTAATTCAATAACTGCACAAAAAGCAAATGATTTGAGAGATTTGGCTACTAGATTTGAAAAAAAATTGCACGATTTGGAACTTACAAGAATGGTTAGTTTACAAATGGCACCACAAATACGAATGGTTCAATCTTCAAATGCTGTCATGGTTGAAAAAATTCAATCTACAATAGTAAATACAATTCCTATATGGAAAAACCAAATGGTTTTGTCGTTGGGTGTTTACCATAACTCACAAGCAGCAGAAGCTCAAAAGAAGGTTACTGATTTGACTAATGATTTATTGCGTAAAAACGCAGATACTTTGAAGATGAGTGCCATAGAAACTGCAAAAGCAACTGAAAGAGGAATCGTTGATGTTGAAACAATTAGACACACGAACGAACAACTTATCAGCGCATTGGATGAAGTTAGAAATATTCAAATCGAAGGTCACGAAAATAGACTTAAAGCAAAACAAGAATTAATGGCAATGGAACAAGAATTAAAAAACAGACTTTTAAATAAACCGAATTAATATTTTGGAGTGATATGATAATATCGCTCCTTTTTTGTTGAAAATTGTACTTCTTTATAATAAAATATACTAAATTATAAATGGAGGTCTTATGAAAGAAAAAGTTTTTCACTCGATGGGAATTTATAAGCTTCTCTACATATTGGCAGGTTTGCTGATGGTCGTAGCATTCTTATTTAATTCTCCCACAGAAATTTTTAATGGTTTGATAACTATAATTAAAAGTCCATGCACTTTAATTACAGACTATATGTATTTGGCAAATATTGGAGCTGCGTTTTTTAATGCAGGTTTGATTTGTTTATTGTCAACTCTTTTATCACAAAATTTTAAGGTTGTTATTTCTGGACCAGGAGTCGCAGCTATTTTTACAATGACCGGATTTGCTTTTTTCGGTAAAAATATTTTCAATACAATCCCAATAACTATTGGAGTCTTGATTTATTCGAAAATCGAAAACACATCAAAAGCATCTGTAATACTTCCAGCTTTGTTTGGAAGCGCATTGGGCCCTTTGATTAGTGAAATAGCGTTTAATTCTAGTCTATCCCCTGTTCATTCAATCATAGTAAGTTATCTTGTAGGAATAAGCATAGGTATAATTATGGTACCACTTTCAGGAGCTTTTTTAAGATTTCACCAAGGTTATAATTTGTACAACATGGGATTTACAGCAGGAATTGTCGGCATGCTTTATGTAGGAATTTTAAGAATGTTCAATGTTACTATAAAATCAGTTAATGTGGTATATCCGACAAATGATATCAGAATTATTATATTTTTGTATTTGCTTTTCATAGCTATATTTTTGTTAGGATTTATAAAGAATAATATGTCTTTTCATGGATATGAAAACATAATGTACAATTCTGGTAGATTAGCGACTGATTTTATATCACTTGATGGTTTATATCAAACTATGATTAATATGGGCATCATGGGGCTAATAGCCACGACATACATCATTATTGTAGGCGGTAACATAAGCGGACCAATAATAGGCGGAATTTTTACTGTTACAGGATTTTCTGCATTTGGTAAGCACCCTAAAAACACTATACCAATTTTAGTTGGAGTTTTTCTAGCTTCAATTTTAAATACTTTTAATCCACTATCTACTTCAAGTCTTTTAGCAGCCTTATTTGGAACTACTCTTGCCCCGATTGCTGGTGAGTTTGGATTTTTTAGAGGAGTTTTAGCCGGATTTTTGCACATGGCTATGGTTTTAAACATAGGAGTTGTTCATGGTGGTGTTAATTTGTACAACAATGGATTTTCAGGCGGATTTGTAGCAGGAATATTAGTTCCTGTTTTTAGTGAAATGGATAATTTCTTAATGAGAGTGAGGTTGAAAAACGATGATTAGTAACGAAGAAAAAAAAGCAAAATTAATCGTGTCAGAAATTTTAAGTTATTTTTTCATGTATGACACAAAAAGTATAAGAATAGATTCAGAGTTCAAAGACGATAAGTTAATTATAATTGCTGAAGGAATTCCAACAAAAACTCCTCAACATCTTGAAGATATGAAAAGACTTATTAATGTAAGAAGATCTCCTCAAATCGAAGATTATTACGCGAATTTATTGGGTTGGGAATCTGATTATAATGATATAAATCTTCTTGGCTCAATGGTTGATTCTGGAATCATTTCTTATGATGGAAAAATTTTGAGTTTTTATGTAGAACGTCATTTAGTGTAGTTATAAATTTAAAAGGTAGTGTGAAATTCACACTACCTTTTTTGATTATTTTAAATTGCTATATCGTCTTTCAAATATGGAACTCCATCTGCTGTAGGTGCTTTTGTTTTTCCTCCAAATAATATTAGTACAACTAACGTTGCGACATATGGAATCATGGATATCAATTCTGAAGGTATTGGAAGATTTGTTCCTCCCAATACTACTGATACTGATTGAGCAAATCCGAAGAATAATGCCGCTAACATAACACCTTGGGGAGTCCATTTACCAAATATTACTGTAACCAAAGCTATGAACCCTTGACCAGCAACTAATGCAGGGAAGAATGAAGATACAAGAGAAATTGACATTGTAGCTCCACCTAATCCAGCCATAAATCCTGAGAATAAAACCGCCATATATCTAACGAAAAATACATTTATATTCAAAGTTTCTGCTGCTTTTGGATGTTCTCCAACAGCTATCAATCTCATTCCCCATTTTGTTTTGTACATAAATATATAAATCAAACATACTAAAACAAATACCAAATAAACAGTAGCTGGCAATGAAATTATATTTGCCAAGAATTTATTTTGTATTCCATCAAAGATAAGTGGGATTTTATATTGTGGTTCTATTGGTTTAGTTTGAGTTGCTCCATCAAAAAATATTCTAGATACAAATAATGCAACACCAGGTCCCAAATAGTTTATAGCAATTGCTGAAATTGTTTGATCTCCAGCAAATGTTATTGAAACAATTGCGTGGATTAATGCAAATACCATTCCGCTAAGACCACCACATAAGAATGCTAACCATGGATTATGAGTGTAATAACCGACAGTTGCTGCAATTAATGCGCCTATTGTCATCATACCTTCAAGTCCAATGTTTGTAACTCCTGATTTTTCAGAAACCATACCACCCAATCCAGCGTATAAAATAGGAGTTGCGTTGATTAATGTATTACCTATTACTAATCCTAAAAGTACTAAGTTCATTATTTGCCTCCTTTGTTTTTAAATCTAGATTTAATTATTCTGAACATCAACGGAATTGCTGTAAACAAAATAATTGTTCCCATTATAATGTTAATCATCTCAGTTGGAGCATGCAAAACTCTTTGAACGTTTGCCCCACTATATTTCAATCCACCGAAAAACAATCCCGAGAAAATGCATCCTATTGGGTTATTATTTGCAAGCAAACTAACAGCCAATCCATCAAAACCAAAATTTTCCATACTAGATAATGCTGAGATTGTGTATCTGTATCCTAATACTTGTGTAATTCCACCAAGTGCACACACTGCTCCACTAATAGCCATAGATAATGTTAATTTTTTATTGACATTAATTCCACCATATTTTGCTGCATCTTGGTTTAGACCAACCGCTTTTAATTCATATCCTAAGTTTGTTTTCTTCAAAATATACCATAGCAATATTGCTGCCACAATCGCTAATATTAATCCTAAGTGAATAGGTGCTTTGAAGAAATTATCGACCGCTTTTGGAAGTCCTTTTGCATTTTGCAATAATGTTATTTTTGCAGTTTCTTGAACTTCATGTGTTCCCATTGAGTTAGGTGCTTTGAATTTTGGATAATTTGCAACCATATTATTAAAATAAAAAGCTATCCAGTTAAGCATTATCGTAGATATAACTTCATGAATGCCGAATTTTGCCTTCAAAAATCCAGCTAATGCACCGAAAGCAGCACCGGCTAACATACCTACAATAATTACTACAGGAACGTGAATAAAAGCTGGTAAATGAAGATTATATCCTAAAATAAATGCTACCATTGTTCCAACTATATATTGACCTTCTGCACCGATATTGAATAAACCTGTTTTGAAGGCGAATGCAACACCAAGACCTGTAAATATTATCGGAATGGCATTTACAATTGTCCAACCGACATTTTTAGGCCTTTTAAAAACACCCTCAAGCATTAGTTTGTATGCTTCTAGTGGATTATATCCAGCTAATATTAATGCTAATGCGCCAACCAAAAGACCAATTACAATAGATAAAAGCATGAAGAATAGCTTGTTGTATTTTGTGAATATTGAAATTTTTTCATTGCTATTTTTCATCTACAACACCTCCAGCCATTAATCTACCAAGTTCCATTTCATTAGTTTGGTTTGATGGTTTTTCTCCGACAATTTTACCGTCGAAAATAACAGCTATATTATCTGATAAATCCATTACTTCATCCAATTCAAACGATACTAACAATACCGCTTTATTTTTGTTTCTTTGATCTACTAAATATTTGTGAATAAATTCTATTGCTCCAACATCAAGTCCTCTTGTAGGTTGAGCTGCTATTAATAAATCAGGATTGTTAGAAATTTCTCTTGCTATAATTACTTTTTGTTGGTTACCACCTGACAAATTCTTAGTTTTTTGATGATAATCATTTGGTCTGATGTCAAATTTTTCGATTAATTGTTTTGCATTTTCATTAATGGCATTAAAATCTAACTTTAACCCTTTACTAAAAGGTTTCTTTTTTACATTTTCCAATATCAAATTGTCAGCAATAGAATAATCTAATATGAGTCCGTGTTTTTGTCTGTCTTCTGGAATTGTGTTCATTCCCGAATCAATGATTTCGCGTGGAGAATGATTTGTGATGTCTTTTCCTTTTAATGTAACAGTTCCTGATTCTATTTTCCTTAGACCAGTAATCGCTTCAATTAATTCCGATTGTCCATTACCATCTACACCAGCAACACCAACAATTTCTCCTCTTCTAACTTGAAGATTTAATTTCTTTACAACGTCAATGTTTCTGGAGTCTTTTACGACTAAATCTTTAATATCTAAGACAACTTCCCCTGGTTCTTGGTCTTGTTTTTCAACATTAAATCTTACATCACGACCAACCATTTTTTCCGCTAAAATATTTTCATCTATTTCTTTTACATTTAACTTATCGATAAATTTACCACGTCTAATTACAGTACAGTAATCAGCCATAGCTTTGATTTCAGATAATTTATGCGTAATTATTATTATGGATTTGCCTAATTCAGTAAGATTTTTTACTATTTTTATAAAATCATCTATCTCTTGTGGAGTTAAAACCGCCGTAGGCTCGTCAAATATCAAAATATCCGCTCCACGATATAGACATTTTAAGATTTCAACTCTTTGTTGCATTCCTACTGAGATATCAGAAACTTTTGCTTCTGGATCAATCGTCAATCCGTATTTTTCTGATAATGCTTTTACCTCTTCGATAGATTTTTTGTTGTCTAGAAATCCACCATTACTTGTTATTTCTTTTCCTAAAACAATATTTTGATATACCGTAAATGGTTCTATAAGCATAAAATGTTGATGAACCATTCCTATTCCAGTTTGTATTGCTAATTTAGGAGTCATTTGATCAAAAGTTTTTCCTTTTACTGTAACGCTTCCTGATGTGGGCTCATACAACCCGTATAGTATGTTCATTAGAGTTGTTTTTCCAGCTCCGTTTTCTCCCAACAAAGCATGAACCTCTCCTTCATGAAGACTGAAATTTACATTATCAAGTACTTTATTGCTGCCAAAAGATTTTGATATATCTTTTAAATCCACAACAATATTTTTTTCATCGTTCATGTTTTTCCCTTTCATTTTTAAAAACAGTTATAAAAACAGGGATTTTTCAATCCCTGTTCTCAACCTTATTTATCAAATCCGAATTCTTTAAATTCTTTTTCGTTTTGTGGAACTTTGATTTTTCCTTCTTTGATATCATTCTTTAAGCTTTCAACTTTGTCTTTAACATCTTTTGCTACTAAATCATTGTTTGCGTAAGCAATATCTACAGCATCTCCATCTTTTAATGAATAAGTTACTGTACTTCCACCTTCAAACTTACCATCTTTAAGATCTTTTGAGATTGTTTGAACAGCAACATTAACACCTTTAACTGTAGAAACTAACATGTTTTTAGGAGCATCTGCTGATTGGTCTCTGTCAACACCAATAACGTATTTGTTATTGTCGATAGCAGCTTGAATAACACCATATCCAGTACCACCTGCTGCATGGAATATAACATCTACGCCTTTTTGATACATTAAGTTAGCAATAGATTTACCTTTATCTGGTGCAGCATAACTATCAGCATATTGTGATTGGAATTCAATAGGTTGTTTCTTTTGTCTTTCAGCTTCTTTAACACCTGCTTTGAATCCGTATTCAAATCTATCGATTACATCACTCTTCATACCGCCAACAAAACCAACTTTGTTTGTTTTAGTTGTCATACCAGCGATGTATCCAACTAAGAATGAGTTTTCGTTATCTGCAAATAAAACCCCAATCATATTTGGTCTCTTTTCGACATTTGCATTATCAATTATTGCATATTTTTGATCTTTGTTTTCTTTTGCAGCAGCATCTGTTGCTTTGTACAATGCATATCCAATTGTAAATATTATATCGCTTTCATCATCCAATGCTGTTTCCATATTTGGAGCATATTCTGCTTCTTTGTGTGATTCGATATATCTGTAATCCAACCATCCTTCTTTTTTAGCATTTTCAAATCCTTCATATGCTGATTGGTTGAAAGATTTATCGTTAATTCCACCTTGGTCAGTAACCATAGTTACTTTTACTTTTTCTTTCTTGTCGTTTTTATCTGAAGATTTTCCGCTATCAGATGAATCTTTGCCAGCACCACCACAAGCTGTTGCAAAAACCATACTTAAACAAAGAAATAAAGCAATTATTTTTTTGTAAACTTTTGACATAATGTCCTCCTTCAATTTTAATGATAACATTTGCTTACAATTAAAAAATTTTATCGTACTTTTTCATGGTTTATTTAATAACGTAAACGTTGTTATCGTGTAAATATAGATACCTTCTATACAATATAATATTAGCAATTATTAACTGCATTGTCAAACTAAAAAATGAATTTAACATTGGTCAAATTTTCTGATATTATATAAATAATTAATAATATCAAATTAATAAGGAGACAAAATGAAACACTTAGTATTATGTGGCTGCGGTCACGGTCATATTTTTGTAATCAAAAATATTAAAGAAAAATATCCCGACATAAAAATTACTGTTATCACAGACAACGAATACCAATATTATTCTGGTATGTATACTGGTTTTTTGGAAGGAGTATATTCTCATGATGAGATATGCTTTGATGTACGAAAAGTTTGCGAAAAATACGGCGCTGAATTAATTTTTGATAAAATCGTAAAAATTGACGATGAAAACAAAAAGGTAATAGCTGAAAATCACACTGTAGACTACGATTATTTGAGTATAAATTTAGGAGCTACACAAAAGACAATTGGAAAAGGAGATAATGTAATCAATTCTAAACCTATTAATACGATTATCGATTTGAAAGAAAAAATCAAAGAAAATGATAAAAATATCCTAATATTAGGAGCTGGCGCAAGTGGATTGGAACTAGCTTTTGTGTTGAAAACTATTTATCCTGATAAAAATGTGTCTATTGTAACAAGAGGCAGCGTGAATATGGAAGGTTTTAGCGACAAAGCTAATATGAAAGCTAGAAAATTATTAAAGAAAAAAGGTATTAAAGTTTATGAAAACAAAAATGTATCATCAATTGATGAAATAGATATTGATTTTGATAAATTGATTATGTGCATCGGCTCTAGTGGTGTTAATGTTGATTTTGGTAATCTAAATACTACCGATAAAAACTTCTTAATTTCCGATGAATATATGAGAATTTCAGACAAAATATTTGCTGTTGGAGACTGTGTAAGTATCTACAAATATCCTAATTTACCAAAAGCAGGCGTGTATGCAATTAGGCAGTCGCCTATTTTGATGAAAAACATTGCACATACACTAAACAATGAAGAATTGGAATCTTATGTTCCAGACACCGATCCTATGCAAATTTTATATTGTGGAAATGAAAAAGCACTATTATACTACAAAGGATTTACTCTGTATTCACATCTTTCATTCGTATTAAAAAGATACATCGATAAAAAATATATGAAATATTAAAATCCCTCTTACGAGGGATTTTTTAATCTATTTCATTTCTTTCTTTTTCTTCTTGTTCTAATGTTTTTTCTGGAATTATAATATTCAAGAAAAATACAATCAATGTTGCTACGACTACTGGTGATGCTGTGAATACCATTCTGAACCATTGTGGGAAATATCTCACAGCGTTTGGTCCTACTTGTGTTATTCCCATACCAAGTGCTACACCCAATCCAACTATAGTTGTGTTTCTAATGCTCATTTCGCTTGATGTAATTAACTTCATACCACTCATAGCGATTTGTGCGAATACAGATATAGTCGCACCACCAATTACAGCTTGTGGAACCGAAAGCATCAATGCCCCAAATTTTGGAATCAATCCACAAATAAATACCATGCTAGCAGTAATCAACAAAACTTTTCTTGCTATTACTTTTGTCATAGATACAATTCCAACATTTTGTGAATAAGTTGCAGTTGGAAGAGCTCCTATGAATGCACCTATAACACTTACAAGACCATTTGCTTTGATACCACCAGACAATTCCACATCAGTCGGTTCACGATCCATTCCACCAATAGTGGTGCTCGTTAAATCACCTACTGCTTGAACAGAATTTACGATATACATAATTGACATTGTCAAGATAGCATCCAAATGGAATTGGAATTTAAAAGGATAAATTTGTGGAAGCATAAACCAAGAAGCATTAACAACATTGTCAAATTTAACCATGCCTAAAAATAATGATATTATATATCCTACAATAATTCCAACTAAAATTGCCGCTAATTTTATGTAACCTTTCATAAACATATTGCAAAATAAAACAACACACAAAGTTATAATCGCTACAACCCAGTTTCTTATTTCACCTTGCATTGGACCATTTCCACCTGACATATAATTTACAGCTACTGAATACAAACTAAGCCCAATAGTTAATACAACAGTTCCAGAAACAATCGGTGGGAAAAATTTCCTTATTTTTCCAATAAACATACCCGTGAAAATCGCTACAATACCACCTATCAGTTGTGATGCATAAACAGCTCCTATTCCATATTGTTTTCCAATTGATAGTAAAACAGGAATATAAGCAAAACTAACACCCATAATGACTGGTAATTTTGCACCAAATTTTAAAACTGGATACAATTGTAATAATGTAGCTATTGCAGCAATAAACATTCCAGCTTGAATCAAATAAATCGCTTGTGCATCTGTAATTGCATGCTCACTTGATTTCAAAGCACTTGCTAAGACTATTGATGGCAAAGCATTACCCACAATCATTGCCAATAAATGTTGCATAGCTATCGGAAATGATTTAAGCAAAGAAGGATTTCCATAATAATCAAACAATGAATTCGACTTACTTTCCATATACACTCTCCTTTATAATTTCATTAAAGTATATTTTATATTAAATTTGAAATAATTAAAAGAGTAATAAAAAAATACTTCCAAAAATCAAATCAACTTCATAATTTGTTTTGGAAGTACTACTATTATTTTACAAATCTAGTTCCTGTTAAACCGTTGATTCCCTCTTTTGCTTTTTCCAAAGAAGTAATCAAAGCGATTTTGTTATCACCTGATTGAATGAAGTTCAAGCAAGCCTTGACTTTTGGAAGCATAGATCCTTCTGCAAATTGTTTTTCTTCAATCAATTTGTGTGCTCTCGATAAGTTTAACTCATCCAATCCTTCTTCATTTTCTTTACCGTAATTAATACATACTTTTTCTACAGCAGTTAGAATGATTAAAAAATCTGCATCTGAAATTTCAGCTAATTTTTCAGAAGTAAAATCCTTGTCTATTACAGCACCTATTCCTTCTAATTGACCATCATTTTCTATAACAGGAATTCCTCCGCCCCCGCCAGCAATAACAATGAAATCTTCTTTTATCAAAGTATTGATTTCTTCTTTTTCGATAATGTCAATTGGTTTCGGTGATGGAACAACTCTTCTGTAGCCTCTGTTTGCATCTTCTTTAAAAGTATAGCCACTTTCTTTGGCAAGCTTTTCAGATTCTTCTTTTGAGTAAAATAGTCCTACTGGTTTTGTTGGATTAGAGAAAGCCTCATCGTTCTTGTCTACTTTAACTTGTGTAACTATAGTAGACACAGCATTTTTCATATTTCTTTTTGATAATTCATTTTTGATAGCCTTTTGTAAATGATATCCTATGTATCCTTGACTCATTGCAACACATTCTGCAAATGGCATATTTGAAATTTGTGAATTTGAATTGTGAGCTGTTTCCATAGCCAAATTTATCATACCCACTTGTGGACCATTACCATGGCAAACGATAACCTCATTACCGTCTTCAACCAAATCAACTATGGATACCGCGGTTTTTCTAACCGCTTTTATTTGTTCTTCCGGTGAATTTCCGAGAGCGTTTCCACCTAATGCTAAAACTACTTTTTTCATTTTATCTCCTTTTTATAAATTAAAAATAGTATCCAAATATAAAATCTCAATGCTAAACATTGAGATTTTAATTATTAGACACTTCGATAAATATATATTACACTTATTCTGTAAAAAATACAAGCATTTTAGAAAAATTTTGTAATATCTTCTGTTAAATTATTACTTGTTTTGTTAAAATTTGACATAGCTTTTTCATATTCTTCGATTAATTTGATTCCTGCATCAGTCAAAGTGGAACCTCCACCGTGCGCTCCGCCAATTTCAGTATCTACGAACTTTTCTCCATAAATTTTTTCGCTATTTTTAATAATATTAAAAGCTTTGCTGTAACTCATTTTGAGATTTTTTGAAGCTTTGTTCAGAGATTTTGTCTTGTTTATTTCTTTTAAAAGTAGATAATTTCCTTTTCCAAAAAATTTCTTACCATTATCATCTTCAAACCAGAACTTACAATTTACCTTCATCACCAAGCTCCTTTATTTTTTCTTCAGTTTCCTTGATCCATACAGGAATTATACAATCAAAGTCGTTGTATATTTTCAATATTCTATCAAACTCTTGCGTTAAATCAACTTCTTTTGATTCGTTCAATTTTGGTTCCAATATATCCAATATAGAGTAAATTGCAAGAATTCTGTAAAATAATCTTGGAATTTTTCCATTAAAATACGATTTTAATAATGAATAATAGAATATCCTGCTATTCTCATTTACTTCATTGATTTTTCTGAACTCATAGAAAGAATCTGCCATGTAACTGATATTTTTAGATACAAAATTCAAATTGTTATCGTCTGCATAAATAGATCCTATATTATCAAACAAATAAATGTTACTCAACTTTCTTGAATCAATCAAATATCTATTACTTTCGATATAATCAAAAACTATATAGTCCTTTTCACCTCTGAAATTTGTCATGGAATAATTGTATATAAGATTATTGATTTTGTAATTAAAAATCTTAGACCACGTAGTATCGTCGTCAATTTGGCTATTATCGTGAAGTTTTCTTAGAACTTTTCCCACTTCATTGCCAAGTTCGATTTGTTTTATTGGATTGATTTGTTCTGTAAGAT
Organism: Finegoldia magna ATCC 29328; assembly: GCF_000010185.1. NCBI lineage: Bacteria > Bacillati > Bacillota > Tissierellia > Tissierellales > Peptoniphilaceae > Finegoldia > Finegoldia magna. The sequence continues at coordinate 1,105,480 of NC_010376.1, forward strand.
TTTGAATGTATTTCTTGATAACAAAAGTATGCCCATTTTCAAATCCACTATCTTCAATCTTTGTAAATTTGTCGTTTAGCTCATACAATAAATTATTATTTCTTTTATTCAAATTCAAGAAAGACTCCAAGTCCCCTTCGTATATTTCCACAATATATTTGCCTGAATTAGTATTTACAATGTATTTATCATCTCGCAAATCACAATCGTGAATATCTTTATCTTTAAAAAATTGTAAATCTTTGATTTCCATATAATCACCAATACAATTTTATCATTAAACATCAGAATTTAAAAACAAAATATTTATTCAGAAATCTTCTTTTCAATTTCTGAAGTTTTTTTCAATTTTAAAATTTCATCAGCATAAATTTTTGCATCTTCAAATGAATTGTTAGCTATAATATCTTTGATTTTTGGAATTGATGCTGCAGGTGCAGAAAACTCATCTAAACCCATACCTAATAGAAGTTTCGTAGCCTTCGTATCTCCAGCAAATCCACCACACATTCCAGTCCATTTTCCATGTTCATGGCTTACATCTATAACTTTTTTTATAGCTCTTAAAACCGCTGGATTATATGTGTTATATAGGTTAGAAATTTTTTCATTACCTCTGTCGCTTGCCAAAATATATTGAGTCAAATCATTAGTTCCAATACTAAAGAAATCGACGTATTCTATTAAATCTTCAGCGACAATAACACTTGCTGGAGTTTCGATCATGATTCCAACTTCGATATTTTCATCAAAATCAATATTATCTTTTCTCAATTGTTTTTTATTATTCTCTATGATTTCAAGTGCATTCTCTATTTCTTCAACCGAAATAACCATAGGAAGCATTATTCTAATTTTTCCAAATGCAGAAGCTCTTAAAATAGCTTTAATTTGAGCATCAAAAACATCTCTCATATCAAAGCAAAATCTCAAAGCTCTCCAACCCAAAAATGGATTATCTTCTTTGGGGAATTTGTAATAAGGAAGTTCTTTATCTCCACCTATGTCCAAAGTTCTTATAATTACTGATTTTCCATCTAAAATTTCCACAACTTTTTTATAAGATTCAAATTGTTCATCTTCAGTTGGAAAATGGTCATTGTACATATACAAAAATTCTGTTCTGAATAATCCAACACCCTCAGCCCCGGATTCTAAACCTTTATCAAGATCTTCGATGTTTCCAATATTAGTCATTACATCAATGTCTTTTCCATCCTTAGTAATAGCTTTTTTATGCCTATTTTCTTCGAGCCTTAATTTTTCATTATCTAATTCAGATTTTATATTCTTATATTCTGAAATAGTTTTATCATCAGGATCAATTATACAAATTCCCTTAAATGAATCTATAATAACTGTTTGGGAATCCTTAACATGTTCTGTAATATCCTTCATTCCTACAAGACAAGCAATCCCTAAAGTTTGTGCAATAATTGATGTATGAGCGGTTTTCCCACCTAAATCCATCAAAAAACCTACTACATGATCTTTGTCAATTATAGATGTCTCGTAAGGAGTTAATTCTTTTGAAACCAAAATAGTATTAGGTTCCAACGAATCTAGTTTTTGATATTCAATTCCTTTAATCTTGTATAATAATTGTTGTCCTATATCCTTGTAATCCGCAGCTCTTTCTCTCATATACTCATTATCAAGAGACTCCATCATCACAACCATTTCATCTATTGTATCTGTTAGTGCTTTGTCACTTGAATTATTCTCGTTAATTTTTCCGATAACAGTTTCTGATAAAAAAGGATCATCCAACATACTCAAATGAGCTTCGATAACTTGTTTTTGTGTATCATTATCAACCTTAGTCTCAGATAAAATTGTTTTGTAATCATCCAAAGCTTTATTAAACTTATCTACATGAAGTTTAATTTCTTCGTCAGAAATTTTTTCGGTATTAATCTTAACTTCCTGTTTTCTCATAAGTTTAACTTTACCAATAGCTATCTGCTCACTTGCAATAATACCTTCTTTAATTAAACTCATATTACCTCCTTATAAACTAAAGCCGCCACAAAAGTGACGGCTATACATTCTTACTTGAATTAGTCTTCCAAATTTTCTATAAATTCAACTAGTTTTTTTAAATTTTCTTCTTCGTTTTCGCCATCTAATCTAACAGTAACTTCAGTATCTTGTGAAATACCTAAAGCCATAACGTTGAAAATAGATTTAGCGTTAGCTGTTTTTCCGTCTTTAATAAGCTCAACTTTACCATCAAAATTCTTTACAAATTGTACCAATGATGCAGCTGGACGAGCATGCAAACCAGTTTCATTTTTAACTATAACATTTTGTTCTACCATAATAATAATCCTCCTATGACTACTTTATTTATATCCTATTATTCGATTTTTTAAACAGGAAAATATTTTAATTGATATCTTTTACAGATTCTCTTTTCATTATTTGAGAACCTAGTATTGCTTTTTCATTAATAGTTTTGTTTTCTTTCAAGACCTTTACTAAAGTTCTCATTGATACTGCCCCAATATCATAATAAGGTTCTTGAACTGTAGTAAGAGTTGGTCTGTAAATACTTGTCATTGGTATATCTCCAAATCCGGATACAGAAATATCTTCAGGAACTTTTTTGTTGTTATCGTAGCAATAATTTATAAATCCAATAGCTTGTGCATCTTCACTAAAACTTACACAAGTTATATCTTGTAATTCTTTTAATTGGAAAATCTTATCTCCTGCTTCATAACCATCTTTTACAGAAACTCCTTCTGATGAGATTTCAAATTTTTCTAATTTCAAATCATCACAAGCTTGTCTGTATCCTTTTAATTTTTCTTGACCAATTTCAGTGTCTTGATTTTCTTTTACAAATAAAATTTTCTTGTGACCTAAATCATAAATATGATTAATCATATTTATCATAGCTTCTTTGTAATCTATTTGTACAGTATGAACATCTTTTATATTCCAGAACTTATCCAATTGAATATATGGAACTGTTTGATCCTTTAATTTAAAAATAACCTCTGGCTCAATATCTTCTGAAATCAAAATTATTCCTTCCACTTGCTTTGTGAACATGAAATCTATAATCTTTTTTTCTTGTTCCAAATCGCCATATGTAGAAGATAAAAGTATATCGTATTTGTACATTCTTCCAATTTCTTCGGCACCTCTTACAATTTGTGCCATGTATGGAATACCGATATCTTTCACTACAACGCCAATCAAATTGGATCTTTTCATTACCAAAGATCTTGCCAATTCATTTGGCTTAAAATCAAGTTTTTCGATTGCATCCAAAACTTTTCTACGTGCTTCTGGGCTTACAGGCTTAGAATCATTCATAACTCTAGATACTGTAGAAATCGAAACCCCAGCTAGTTTTGCTACATCTTTAATTGTTGGTGATGACATTTAATCGCTCCTTACTAAAATATTTATTGGTTTGTTATTAATCTCAACTTTCACTGGTAAATTTCCACCATATTCACCATCAACATCTCCTGGAACAGTCTGTGATGATTCAATGGTTAAAGTATCAGTTTGAAAATATAATACATCTTCAGAGTAGATATGCTTTGAACTAAAAGCATCTATCATAATCTGTGCAACTTCTTTAAGACGAGAATGTTTAATAATCAAAACATCTAATTTTTTATCATCGATTCTTGCTTGTGGGCAAATATTTTCAAATCCACCTACAGTATTCGAGTTTGAAATAATCATTATAGGCGATTTAACTTCTAAATAATCATCCTTAGTTTTGATTTTCAACTCCATAGGCTGATTCAATGTATTTGGAAGTTCTTTTAATCCTTCTACAATATAGGCCAGTCTACCAAAAATCGCTTTTTGAGCCTTATCAGTTACATAACTAACAGAAGCAATATTTCCTACTGCAAAAACGTTGATGAAAAATCTATGCGAATCATCATTACTTATCTTTCCGACGTCGCTTTTTATGATTTTACCCGTTTTAATCATTCTATATAATTTGTAAGGTGTTGATGGCAAGTCTAGATAAGTTGCGAAATCGTTTACTGTACCTGTAGAATATATCGTAATCGGAATATCACTTTCGCTATCGCAAATTCCATTTACAACTTCATTAACCGTTCCATCTCCGCCAGAAATAACTATCAAATCCCACTCATCTGAAGATGTGTTAAATGCCTCATTGTAAGCATCATTTTTCTTCTTTGTTTTAAAAAGTTGAACCACAAAATTATCTTCTATTAAATAATTAATTAGTTTCGTCAAATCTCTACTATGTGCTTGACTCCCAGACGATGGATTCGAGATAATTTTTATTTTTTTCATTCTATCCCATCTTTCCTTAATAGCATATCAAAAATTCAATCGTTTTTCAATAGGAATTTAACATTTTTACAATTGTTTTCATAGAAATAAAATAAACTTAAAATTTACAATAAGCCAATCAGAAATACTCCGATTGGCTTAAAAAATTTTATTCAATTATCTTCTAGCTAAACTTTTTACGAAATTGATAATATCCCTTGCAGATCCAACATAGTCTGCAGAATTTAAAAATCCGTATTTTATATTAGTAGCAGTATCTGTTACAGATTCTGCAACATAATCTACAGTATTAGATACATTGCTTGAAACAGATTCCACATGAGATAAAGTGTTACTTACATTATTTGTAATATTTCTTACATCTGGAGAAACATCGCCAATTAATCTATCGGCTTTATTAGTAATTCCTGATACATTATCCAAGATTTGTGGAACTTCGCCAATTGATCTATCGATATCCTTTTTATTATCTGCCAAAACAGCTTTTATGCTTTTGATTAGGTCAGTAAGTTTTAATAAGAATACGATTAAAGCAATTAAGAATCCAGATAAACAAATATATAATATTATTTTAAATATATATAAAGCATCTATCATTTCTTACCTACTTTTTGATTTCTTTTTTTACTTCTTTTGCTTCTTCTTTTGCAGTTTCAGCAGTTTTCTTTGCTTGTTTTTTTCCTTCTTCTACAGTTTTTTCTGCGCCTTCTTTTGCTTCTTCTGCGACTTTTTTAGCTGAATCTCCAACTTTTTTTGCTGAATCTTTTACTTGATCTTTAGTATCTTTTACATCTTCTTTGATATCTTTTGCGTCTTTTTTAACTACTTCTTTAAGATCTTCACCAAGAACTCCTAAATCATTTTTAACTTCGTCAAATTGATCAGAAACTCTATTTAATTCAGTCATTCCCCTATCTTGGAAATCTTGATATTTGTCTCTTACGCTGTCCGTAACATTATCTGCAGTTAACTTTACAGTGTCTACTGCATCGTTAAAATTATTTACTGCTGTTTTCTTAGTTTCTTCAGCAAATTTTTTGATATCTTTTCTAGTTTCTTCACCTGATTTAGGCGCTAATAATAAACCAGCTGCTAATCCTAATGAAGCACCGATAACTGTACCTAATGTAATTTTAGCTTCGTCTTCGTATTTACGTTTAGCAATTTCCCATTTGATTTGTCTTTCTTTTTCTCTTCTTTTATGTTCCAAGTAATCCATTAAACTCATAATAACATCTCCTTAAATAATTTTTTACTATGTTTTTATTATACCCTTTTATTAAAATGCTCAATCATTTTAATAAAATAATTATAATTTAGTCTTTTAAATACAATCTAACCCAAGTTTCCCAACCAACAGTTTGTTTAGGAGATTTTAATAGTCCATTTTTCCCTTTGGCTACAATTCTCACAAAATCTTGATCTTCTGTTAGATTTTTTTTACCTCTATCATTAAAATTATCTGTAGTAAGTCCTGTGTTTTTATCATTTACATATACAAGACAGTCTTCATCAATTGTTTTTCTGATTTCGTAATTTTTATCCCCACTTGTTACATCAAAATCAGGAAGAGATTTACTGATATCTACCGTGTCCCAATTAATAGTATTATTCTTAGAGAAAAATGACAAATCAAAATTTTGTCTCAAAGTTAAATCATTTGATTCAATTACTAAAACTTTCTTTCCAGCAAATGCATATTCCGATGCATTTTCTACACTCAACTTTGCATTTATTGGATTTTCTATTGTAAGTTTGATTGGATCTATCAAAATTTTATATCCATCATTTCCTTTAACCATCTTTATTGGATTAGTACTTTTGTATGATTTATTTGATTTTAATTTTGCTTCATCATCCTCTAACCATTTCAAAATAGTCGCTTGATGCTCTGGATTAGAATTTATTTCGTTTATAAATTCTTCTGCATCTTTGTTTTTAAAAGGTATAGATTGGTTTGAAGATTGAACAACGCTTATCATTTGTTCTGATGATTTTGATTGCACAGATTGTATGAATTTAGCTTTTACAGATTCTGCAGTGATGGTTCTTTCTGCTAATTTTTCTTGAAACATTGGTTTTATGTATTTGATTCCAAATACAATACCAATTAATAAAGCTATTCCAATAACTGACAAGATAATTTTTTTAATTATAGGTGACTTATCATCATCGTAATCGTAATAATCATAGTAATCTTCATAATCGTTGTTTGTTTCTTGATATGCTTTTTTTCTTTCTTCTTTCAAGGATTCTGATTCAATATTTACAACATTTAACCTGTCTGTAGTGTCTTGATTTGAGTATTTATTCTCATGATAATTATTCTTCTCATTAGAATGATTTTCTTCATAAGAATTTAAAAATTCTTCATTTTCTGTTAATCCAAGCTTATGGTTTTGAGTTTCGTTTCTAAATTTAGAAGCTTCTAACAAAAAATCTTCGAATGTTTTGCCTTCAGAAGAATAATCATCATCTTTTGAAAAATCATGACCACATACTCTACAAAATCTATCTTCATTGCCTACAAATGAATTACAATTTGGGCACTTTTTTAAATTAGAATCTTTCATAATATCACTCACCTTATCTATCATATATTATACATTTTCATGCTACTTAAGTGAATAGATAACCTAAAATTAAATGCATAATAAAAAAGCATGAGATTTTTCCCATGCTAATAAGCGAAATCGCTTTTATTCACAAAATATCCTCAGAAGACCCTAATCAATTAATGACCTTCAGTATGTGAAGGTGGGTTGACTGTATCAAACATCTGGCATCCCTTCAAGGAGGGCTCGTCATCAATTATCAAACGTCCGTCATCCCTTATAGAGTGTGTCGGTTTAATTTTTCAGGGTTCCTCTTCTGAGGTTAATTTAATTATACTACAACGTAAAATTGTTTTCAAGGGAAGTTATTCTTTCAAATAATCTTTGAATCTCTGTGGAAGATTTGTCGTAATATTATGGTACTCCCCTTTCATATCCACAAATTCTATTTCATTAGCGTGAAGCATTTGGGTAAAATTTTCAATTTTTTCTCCATACAAGCTATCTGCAACTATTGGACAATTGATATATTCCATGCTAACTCTTATCTGATGAGTTCTTCCTGTTAATAGCTCTAAACTTACCAATGAATAATCGCCATAATTTTTCAAATTTTCCAAAATTGTCACGCTCTTTTTCCCATTTTCATCAATTTCTGTTTTAATTCCATCTCGTTTCAAATTCAATTCTATCTTTTGGTCTTTAGGATTTCCTTTAACAATCGCCAAATATTTTTTCTTAAATGAGTTTTTTTGATAATATGCTTGTGCTATTTTGTTTTTCGCAACCATTACAACACCTGATGTGTCTTGATCCAATCTATTTATAAATCTAACTTTCTGCTTAATATTTCTTTGTTCAAACAAATAAGACACGAAATTTGCCAAGCTTTTTTCTCCATCTTTATTCATAGTTAGCTTGTCAGGTTTATTTAATACGAAAATATCATCATCTTCATAAAGAACTTCGATGTCCATGTTAATTGGCTCATATTTGTTTTCTTCATCCCTAAGATTGATAGTTACAATATCTCCTTTTTCTAACTTAGAGTTTCTCTTAGCATGTTTCCCATTTATAAAAATATCGTCTTTGTAAATACTGATGAATAAATTATGGGAAATGTGATTTTTTTTCAAAAATTCATCTAATCTTATTTTTTTATCTACATTAAAACTAATTTGTCTCATTGTTTAAATCTCCAGTTATTTGGTATAATAAAATTATAACAAATATTAGGAGCTTTTAGAATAAATGAACAATAACAGCAAAATTATAAATATATATGTAAACGATAACCAAAAATCGCTGGAAACAGCGCTGATTGTCAAAGATAAATTAGAACAGAAAGGATTCAAACCTACATTTGATTTTGACGAAAATGCACTAATTAATCTATGCATTGGCGGGGATGGTGCTTTTTTAAGAGCTGTTCATAAATACGAGTTTTCAACAATTCCTTTCGTTGGAATAAATACAGGACATCTTGGATTTTATCAAGAAATTTTAATTCCAAATATCGACAAATTTATTTCAGATTTAATCAATGAAAATTATGGAATTGAAAAAATTTCTTTACTAGAATCAAAAACCGCAATCAGAAATAGCAGCAAAACTTATACACACAAAGCACTTAACGAGTTCGTAGTAAAAAGCGATGACTCCTCTATTGTATATTTGGATGTATACATCGATGATAATCACTTAGAATCATTTGCTGGAGATGGAATAATAGTCTCCACTCCTTCTGGGTCAACTGCATATAACTTCTCAGCGGGTGGATCTGTTTTGTATCATGGTCTAGATGGTTTCCAAGTGACTCCACTAGCTCCAATTAATTCGAAAGCTTATCGTTCACTTTTGAATTCTCTTGTAGTTCCATCGAAAAGTAATGTTACATTGTATTTTAGAGACCACAATTTTGACAGAAAAAGTTCCATAGTTTTGGCAGACGGATTGAACAGAAGCTATGATAATGTAGATTATGTAAATTTCACTTATTCTGATCAATATATCAACAAATTAGTTTTCTTAAAAGACTGGTATTGGTTAAATATCAAAGACAAATTCTTATAAAAAGAAAAACATGGATTGCAATGAATTATCAAAGCTATCCATGTTTTTTTATTTTTCTAAACCCAATTCATTAATTGCTGCGTTAAGCATTTTTGAAGCTATAGGTCCTGCAGTTTTTACACCGTAAGAGTTATCATCTTCCAAGATTACTGCTATAGCAAATTTAGGTTTCTTGGCAGGTGCAGCTGCAACAAACCAAGCATGTGTACTTGTTTTATCCTTAATTTCTGCTGTACCTGATTTTGCAATCACAGAAGTACTCACATTTAATGTATCGTAGCTTTCTGCAGTCGATCTCAAATAATCTTTTAATATTTCCATATTTTTTTTATTACCAATTTCAGATAATAATTCAGGCTTAGTTTCTTTAACAACTTTTCCTTCAGAATCTATTATTTGACTAACCAAGTATGGCTTCAACATTTGTCCATTATTAGCAACAGCACTCATAGCCATCGCCATATTCAATGGCGTTACCAAGGTTTCTCCTTGTCCAAAACTTGTTGTTGCAATATCTGCATTACTTTTTGTTTTCATATATCCATTGACGCTCACTGCAACAGGCAAATCAAAAGGAATTTTCTTACCAATCATAAATTTCGAAGTATTTTCTTGCAAAATTTTATTGCCCAATTTTACACCTTGAGATGCAAAATAAACATTTGATGATTTTACAAGAGCCTTTCTTAAATCAGTCTCCCCATACACAGCTCCATTGTTATTTGAAATAGTGTATTTATTAAATTCAATTGTACCCGTGTTATCCTCAACAACTTTGTCAACTTTATCTTCGTTTTCCAATATTGCATTACCAGTTATTATTTTAAAAACAGATCCTGGAGTATACATACCTTGTGTTGCACGATTTAATAATGGAGAAGACTCCCTGTTCAAAAGTTCTTGCCATTGTGAAGATACTTCATTTGGATTATAGGATGGGCAAGTCGCCATTACGTAAACTTCTCCAGTAGTCGGATTCATCATTACGATTGAACCTTTCTTTCCATCTAGCAAATTGTAGGCAAGTTTTTGTAAAGTAGAATTTGTTGTCAATACAAGATCGTTACCTTTATTATTTGAACTTACTATATTTCTCAATTGTGATAAAGGAGTGTCTTTGTTAATATTCAACAATTCTTTCATATAAGATTTTTCAAGACCAGCTGTACCGTAAGTTTTTGAGTTATATCCTGTAATATTTCCATAAATATCAGCATAATCAAAAAATCTATAATTTTTTCCAGCTGAATCTTTCTTAGTTTCTACCAAAACATTTTTATCTCTGTCATAGATAGTTCCACGCTCAACCTTATCTTCATCTACCCATAATCTTTTATTGTATTCATTGTTTGCTATTTTATCTGCTTTTACTATTTGGAAATAAGTCAAATACAAAACCAATAGCACAAACAAAGTCATCAAGAAAGATAAAACCACTATAATTCTTTTGTTCATTTTATTTTGCATAAATATCTTCCTCTCCTTGATCAGTTGAGCAGAATTGTAAAATCGCCAAGCAAATAAATGACATCGCCATTGAAGTACCACCATAACTTACAAACGGTATTGTGATTCCTGTCAAAGGAACCAATTTCATAACTCCACCGAACATAACAAGACCTTGAATTGCAAAAATAACAGAAATTCCAAGGGCAACAATTTTGTAGAACTTATTTGATTGATACAACGAAATTTTCATTCCTCTATATATCAAAATCAAAAACAACATTATTACACCCATTCCTGTGAAAGTTCCCATTTCTTCGCAAATTGCTGCGAAAATAAAATCACTTGTGACAACAGGAACTACATCAGGCCTTCCTAATCCAAGTCCAGTCCCAAAAAATCCTCCACTTGCTATTGCGAATAAAGCTTGCGTGATTTGATATCCTATTCCGTCAATATTCTTCCATGGATCAAGCCATGTAGACACTCTTATTCTTATATGAGAAAAAAGCATATACGCAGCCACTGCTCCAACTATAGCGATTAGTAAGTTCAATATAATTAATCTGATGTCTTCTTGATTAACAATTTGGTAAACTAAAAATAATCCGTAAAAAATCATCGCTGTTCCCAAATCTTTTTGCAAGAAAAACAATCCTATAAAAAAATACACGACAATCATTAGAAAGTATCTTTTGATTATTGGAATGTATTTCTTGTATTTTTTTGCTGAATCTAAATTTATTCTGTCCAATAAATCAGTATTATAATCATAACTTGCTAAGAAAAATACGTACAATATTTTAGTGATTTCAGATGGTTGAAAACCAATACCAAAAATACTTATCCAGTTTCTAGCACCATATTTATCTTCTGCAAGTAGTAGCGTCATTAAAAACATTACTATACAACCAATCAAATAAAGTGCAGTAAATTTGTACCATTTTTTATAACTTTTCAAAATAAAAAAAGTTCCAAAAAACAACAGTATTCCAATTGTGAACCACATTATTTGTTTTAATCCTTCGTGGGGATTAAGTCTGTAAATAACGATTATACCTATACTAAAAAGCATACATGCAATTTGTAATATATATCCGTCTCCCCTAGTGATTTTTGTTACGTATTTATTTGCTAAAAACATTAAAATCGTAGCAAACAAAAAGTAAGCTAGTGCTTTTGTATCTAATCCTTTTTCGTTTGATCCTAAAGCAAGAAAAAAGCCAAATATGTTAAACAAAAGTATTAAATAAACTGGCTTAATCATCCTACCATTAACACGCATTGGCTTTAAGTTATCGATAAATTCTTTGAATCTGCTATTTTGTTTACGTTTAGTTTGCATCTTTGTCACCATTTACAAACATGAATTCAATTTGTCCAATATCTATTAAGTCTTTGTCGTTTAGTCTAGCAGAATTAATCAGTTTATTTCCATTCAAAAAAGTTCCATTAGCAGAATTCAAATCCTCAATATAATAATTATTTTTTTCTTTATAAATACGTGCATGTCTCTTAGAGATAAACCTATCCTTCAATGCAACTTGATTGCTATCATCTCTTCCTATAGTGGCAGTTCTTCCTATAAAATAATGCTCTTGTATTTTAAAAGGCAAATTTTCTTTTCTATTAATAAGTTTTAAATACGTATTTGAACTGTAATTCATATTGTTTGTTCCTTTTATATCCAAATAAATCATCTTGATTATATTGAAAATAAAATAATAAATGATTATTACAAACAAATATTTAAAAAACATAGAAATTAAATTATATAATTTTAAATTCGGAGTAATTTGTATAGAAAAGAATGCATCTAATATGTCAATAATGTATTTCATAGAATTCCATCCTTTCTCATTTTTATCCTAATATAATATATCACATTTTGAACTTAATAAATGAATAATAAAGTTACAATTTGTCAAAATTAATCTTCAAATATAACAGAATCGTCAGTAAATCCTTTGATTCTTGCCAATGATTCTATGGTGTATCCTTGTCTTCTTAGATTTTCTCCACCTTTTTGAAAAACTTTTTCGATTAGAATTCCAATTCCTTCAACAGTTGCATTTGCTTGTGAGCAAATATCGATCAAACCTTCCAAAGCTTTACCATTTGCAAGAAAATCATCTATCAATAAAACATGATCTTTTTCATCTAAGTATTCTTTTGAAACCATTACTTCATAGCTTCTGTTTTTTGTAAAACTAAAAACTTCTGTTCTGTAGCAATTGTCGCCCAACGTTTTTGAGCTTGTTTTCTTTGCAAAAACAACTGGGCAATTAAATCTAATACCACATGCATATGCTATTGCAATTCCACTGACTTCTATTGTAAGTATTTTATTGATTTTTTTATCCTTAAATTTTTCGTAAAATTCATTTGCCAAATCTTCAAAAAGAACAGGATCAATCATATGATTAATGAACCTGTCTACCTTCAGTATATTTCCCGGTAATACCAAACCGTCTTTCATTATTCTCTCTTCAAGTTTTCTCATTTATATCTCCTAAAATTTAATAAATATATTATACATACAATATCAAAAAATCACAATATTTGCCAATTAAAAAATATCACTTACTCTCAAATATAGAATAAGTGATATTATAAAGTTACTTAACATTCATCATTTTTTCTTTTGCTATTTTTTCAATATCCAAAACTTTTTGTTCAGCTTTTTCTTTTGAATCTGCAACAGAATAAATATATAATTTAATTTTTGGTTCAGTTCCAGAAGGACGTAGCGCATACCATGATCCATCATCATAATAATATTTTAAAACATTTGATCTTGGAGTTCCATAATCTTCAAAATTTACATCGTAATCTTTTGTTTCAACTAATTTTGTAGAACCTATTTCACTAATTGGATTGTGTCTGAATTCTTCCATGATTCTTCCGATTTTTTCTTGACCATCCAATCCTTCTAAAACAACGGAAGATAGTGAATTTTCGTGATATCCAAATTCCTTATATAAATCATTTAAAACATCGATCAAAGTTTTTCCTTGTGTCTTGTAATAAGCTAACATTTCTGAAATCATCATTGAAGAACTTACTGCATCTTTATCTCTTACAAATGTTCCATAAGAATAACCAATACTTTCTTCGTAGCCAAATACCCAAGACTTTTCTCCAGTTTTTTCGTATTCATTAGCTTTTCCGCAAACATTTTTAAATCCAGTTAAAGTTTCAATCATTTCAACGCCGTATTTTTTGGCGATTTTAGATGATAAATCACCCGTTACAATTGATTTAACAACTGCAGGGTTTTCTGGCAAATCATGTTTTTCATATCTTTGGCTCAAAATGTAGTTTGTCAACAAAGCTCCGATTTTATTGCCATCTAAGAAAACATATTCTCCGTTACTTAAAACTTCGACAGCAGTTCTATCTGCATCTGGATCAGTTGCTAATAGCAAATCAGCTCCAACTTCTTTTCCCAAATTAATTGCATATTCAAATGCTTCTGGATTTTCAGGATTTGGGTAAGGAACAGTCGTAAAATTGCTGTCAGGATTTTCTTGTTCTTTTACAACGTAAACATTTTTGAATCCTCTAACATCTAAAATATGTCTTACGAATCTATTTCCAGTTCCGTTCAATGGAGTATAAACAATTTTCACATCTTTATCAATGTTGTCATCATTAATTGTAAGACTTAGAACATCTTCAAAATAATCTTTGTCCAAATTCTCTCCAAAATATTGTATTTTACCTTCAGCTATTAATTTTTCAAAATCTCCTATCTTAACTTCTGTAAAACTTTTGATTTTGTCCAAATTACTCAAAATTTCATCAGCCTTATCTTCAAGAATTTGGCTACCTTCTTCCCAATAAGCCTTGTATCCATTGTATTCTTTTGGATTGTGAGAAGCAGTAATCATAATTCCAGAAATGCAATTAAATTTTCTAATAGAGTACGACAACATTGGAGTTGGTCTTATATCATCCGACAAATAAACTTTTATTCCATTAGATGCAAGTACATTTGCGGAGATTTCTGCAAATTCTTTTGAAAATTTTCTAACATCGTAGCTAATGCTAACGCCTCTTTTCAAAGCTTCATCTCCGTAATTTTTGATAGTATCAGCAAGTGCTTGTGTAGTTTTCATGATGTTGTACTTGTTCATTCTATTAGTGCCTGCTCCAATTTTTCCTCTCAATCCAGCAGTACCAAATTCCAATGATTTATAAAACCTATCTTTTATTTCTTCATCATTATCTTTTATTGCTTCCAATTCATTTCTTGTTTCTTCATCATAAGACTTATCATTTAACCATTCATTGTATACTTTTAAATAATCCATAAATCCTCCTATTGATAATAAATTAAACCTTTATACAAAGATTTTTGCTTAAACCATTTTTCTAAATCATAAACTCTCTTTACTCCCCAATTAGAGCATTCAATTTTCCAACTATTATCATAATAAATCGCAGTTATCGTAACCCAATGAAATTTAACATCGGGGTTTTTGTGATTTAATGTCAACATCAAAACTGGATAGCCATTTGCTATTGCTCCTATTATATATGTCACAATGTTTCTGATTTTCCAAGTAAAATTGTAGTTTTGCGCTACAAGACTCATTCCATTTTTCTTGGCATACTTTCTTATTCCGTTATTCATAGGGAATAAAAATGGTACGCCGTATATTTTAGGCTTCAGAAATGTTGACAGCATATCTGCAAATTTTATATATTTAGTTTTAGTTATTCTTTTTCCCAAAAGATTTTCTGGAACTAACTTGGCATATTCTCTTTTTGTATTAGCAATGTAGATAAAATAATTTGTCATGGCAATTACAGAACAGCCCTTTTTAGTGAGATAGTTCGAATTCAAAATATCTTCAAACCATTGTTGATCTCCACCGAAAAAACCTTCAATATTCAAAATTTCATCTACATCTTTAAGTTCATATCTAGTATTCATTATTTCTCCATACTTATAGAATATACCCCGCTTTTTCTTCTATCAATCAAAATTACATTATCATTGACCTCCATTTCAATGATTTTTTCATCAAAAATTTTCGTGCATTTGTTAAAATCTTCAAAATAATCATTCAAATCAAATTTAAAGCTTTCTCCCGAATTCATAAAAGCCAGCAAAAATCCTCCATTATTTTTAATACTAAAACAAATACAACAATCATTTACATTGTAAAATTTAATTTTATTTCTAATTTCATTCACATCTTTCAAGTTAAATTCCGGATGCATCTTTCTAAATTCAATCAACGATTTTACATATTCGTATATTTCAGCGTTATCGTATTTCAATTTCCAATCAACTGCATTTATACTAAGTGATAGATTATAAGTGTTTTTATACATCGACTTACTTCTTAGAAACTCATTTCCACAATGAAAGAACGGTATGCCTTGGCTTAGCATTATCAAATCAAAACAAAGCTTCGTGGAAGTTACGACATCTGCGTTTGTTTTAATTAATTTATCTTGAAGAATTAAATTATCGTGTGAATTAAAATAATTAATGGTTTCATTAGAATTTTCGCAAAAACCATGTCTTTTTTCATCATAATGAATCGATCCACAAATTCCTGTTTCCAAACCAATTTTATCTACATTTTCTTGAACAAAACCTGTAGAATTGTCATCATTATCGCCTTTGATGGCATTTCTGAAAAAAGGATTAAAAAAAGCATAATCCTTTCCTTTTTGACTACCAAAAATCGTTCTTTTATTTTTCTGTAACGGAGATTCATCTGCCATCCATGGCTCTCCGTAAATAATTACATTTTCATTATTTTTTCTTAGTTCACTTACGATTTTATTGGTTGTTTCTGAATCTATTAGAGCCATTAAATCAAATCTGAAACCATCAATGTGAAATTCTTTTTGAAAATACAATAAGCTATCGATAATAAATTGTCTCACGAATTCATCTTCGGTGTTTAATTCATTTCCAACTCCAGATCCATTTGTGAAATTTCCATCCTTATCACGTCTATAAAATTGTGGATAAATCAAATTAAATGGATGATCTTTGTTTCTAAAAGTATGATTATAAACCACATCCATAATCACACCAATATGATTTGCATGTAATGTTTGAATCATTTTTTTGAATTCAATGATTCTATTCTTTGGATTTTCTGGCTCTGTGGAATAGCTCCCTTCGATGCAATTATAATTTTCTGGATTGTATCCCCAATTGTAATTATCTCCAGAAAATCTTTCTGAATTTCTCTCATCAACACCTACAAAATCAAATACAGGCATCAAATGAACATGTGTTATACCCAAATCTTTCAAATGATTTATCCCAGAAACATCACTTTCCTCTATCAATCCCAAAAATTTTCCTCTATAATCAACTCTAATTTTACTCGATATATCAGATGAATAATCTTTTATTGATAATTCGTAGATTATAGCTTCATTCTTGTTTGCTATTTCGTATTCTTCATGAATAAAACCATCAGGGTTTGTGGAATTCAAATCTATTACACATGACTTTAAGCTATTAATTGAAGAAGCTTTACAAAATGGATCCACAATTTCGAATTTTTCATCAATCTGATATTTGTAGTACATTCCATCCAAATCTCCTTCAACTTTGACTTCAAAATATTCACCATTTTTATACATATTAACAGATTGGTATCTTACATCATTGTAATTTTCATAAAGTAATAACTTTACTCTATTTATTTTAGGAGCATAAATCTTGAAAAACGTATATTCTTTGTTGTAATTAAATCCTAACTCATACATTTATAACTCCTAATAATCTTTTAAATAATTAATTCCGAAATTGTTCGATATTTCTATATTTTTCAACATATAATCATTCCACAAATTTTCATCTAGATACATTATTTGAACTTTTTCATTAACTTCAGCAAAATTGTCAAAAGAGTTTATTACATTAAAACTATCATTATATTTGATAATCAAATTATATATCTCCATAAATTCGTCTATAACTTTTTGATTTTTTATTATTTCTATATTTTCTAATATAAAGTTCATACAACTAGATTCAGTATTTGCAGAGATTTTTTTATCAAATTTGAACACTCCGTTATTTTCGCTTAAATTATTTACATTTTCATAAACATTTGAATTACTAGTTAATAAAATTGCTCCGTTATTCATAAAAGCATAGGGATAAGTATTTGAAACATCGAAGTTTTTGTAAGGAATATAATTGAAAACATCACTTGCTTTAGCAAAGTCTGGCAATTGGTCTAGCATTATGTTTTCGACAAAAACCAATTTGATTTTTTCTTGAATAAGTTTATCTGAATTAATTATATTTGATAAACCAATACACAAACTTATTGTTTTCTTACAAAAAAAATAATCAAATGAACTCATACCGCCAATAAAAAATGTCGTAGGCGTAATGATCGTGTTCACATTATCTTTTAATTTTAAATATAAATACAAGATATAAAAAACATTTAAAACTTGTCTTTTACCTTCGTGAAAATCAGATAATTGCATATTAAAAATACTCTTATCATTTATATTTTCCAGATTATACTTATTGACAAGTTTTTTCTTGTACTTTAGTTTGCTAGCATGTAAATTATCGCAATCTATCTTATTATTGAATAAATCGTCGTTAAATCCATAAGTTTGTATCGCAATTTTATCTTGAATATTTGTGTCAATATCTATATATTCGCTTTCTAATAAATATTTCTTATGATAATTCGAACCTACAATTATTTCGTGAGATATGAAAGCTATAAGATTAAAACAATCTAGGAAATCTTCCTTGATAATTTCTGGATATCCATTTTTAAGAGCATTTCCATTTATTAATTCAATTATCTTTTTTATATCAGCAAACTGATACAAATACCTCAAATCCATTAATTCAAATGACTCTCTGTGCAGATTAATATTGATATATCCGAAAATTTTATTACACTTTCTCAAAGCTTTTTCAAAATCATAACCCAAATCCAAAAGTTTTTGTAAAAATGAAATTATTACTAAGGAAACATTCGTTTCAACAATATTTATTTGAATATGCTGTTCAATTTTATCTGAGTTTTCGAAAAATTTTATTTCATCATTAAATACGTCTTCCACTATTGAATCCGATAGAAATTTTTGTTGCAAGAATTTAATATATTTCCCGAATTCATCTACTTCAGGAGTGTAAACGAATTGACGTATCGAATCAATTTTATTTTCTTCAGAATAAATCTCCTCAATTCTCCCGCGAATAAAATTTTCATAATTTAGATTCGGGTTAGCTTTTGGTGCAAATAATCTAATAAAATTAGTATTCTCATTTAAATAAGGAATATCATAAATTTGAGATTTTATTTTATTATTATCTAATTCTATATCGTATTGTGTAGATCTTTTAAAAACTACGCTTGTTTTTGGTTCGTGGAATACTGTCTCGATTTGGTTTTCATCGATTATTTGTTGTTTGAACTGTGAGTTTTTGTAAAAAATTGAATACGCTTTACAAAACTTACCTTGTTTTGAGATTTTCTCGAACAAATCTACAGAAAATCTTCCAATGTAACTTTGTCCTAAGTGCAAATCATTATTCATATTTACAACATCATCATATTTTTCTTGTAAAATATGTTGCAAATGAGTTTTTATATTGAGTTTTTCAAGATAATCTTCAAATAAATTTTCTACCATTAGTTCAAATGATACAATATATGATCTCGATGATTTTCCAGTGTTAATATTAGTTTGTTCTTCAGAAAGCAATTCTTTAATTACTTCATTTAGCGCAATCCTAATTTCATAGAGATTAGCATCTTGAAGATCAACCAACGAATTATATGATAATTTGATTTGTAGCAATCTTCTTAGTTGATCTTCTGAAATTCCAATCATTTAATGATCTCCTCGTAAAGTTCGATGTATTCTTTCGCAGATTTTTCCCAATCATTTTTAGAATTCATAGCATTTTCTTTGATTATATTAAAATCATCATTGTAGTAAAAAGATATTGCTCGTCTCAATGTATACAAGAAGTCATGTGCATTGATATTTGTAAATGAAAATCCATTACCTTCTTTGCTAAATTCATTAAATGATTGAACAGTATCCCTCAAACCTCCAGTTTCACGCACTACTGGTATTGTTCCATACCTCATAGCGATTAATTGTGATATACCACAAGGCTCAAATATTGAAGGCATCATTAAGAAATCTGCACCCGCATATATCTTGTGTGATTCTTCATTGTTATAATAAATATTTGCTTTTAATTTATCTGGGAATTTCCACTCGTAGTATTTGAACATTTCTTCATAAGAATAGTCACCTGTTCCCAAAATTACCACTTGAACATCTTCTGTCGTCAAAAATTCATCCATAATGTATCTAACAAGTTCTAGTCCTTTGTTCTCAACCAATCTAGTCACCATGGCGAATACAGGCACATTTTTTTCTTCTAAACCGTACATTCTTTGTAGTGCTTTTTTGTTCTCATCCTTGTCTTTTATATTTTTCAACGAATAATTTTTGAATAAATATTTGTCTGTTTCTGGATTCCAAATTGTCGTATCAATGCCATTTGTAATTCCAGATATTTTATAGTGATATTGTCTGATAACTCCATCTAATCCTTCTCCGAAGAAAGAATATTTTATCTCATCGGCATATGTTTTGGAAACAGTTGTAACTCTATCACTGAAAACTATTGCGCCTTTCATGAAGTTAATTGCATCATAGAATTTTAATGCATCTTCGGTAAAATACATCGGTGATAAGTCTGTTTGCCTTAATGAATTGGAACTGAAAACACCTTGATACTTTAAGTTGTGAATTGTAAAAACTGTTTTAATTGACTCATAGAAAGGATCCCCTTTTGCAAAGTCTCTGGCATAAACATTAACCATGGCCGTGTGCCAATCATTTGAATGGATAATGTCACAATCAAAATCTATATATCTTAACAGTTGGACACAAGCTTTTGAGAAAAACACGAATCTTTCACAGTCATCATATTCTCCGTAAACATTATCTCTATTGAAATAATCTTCATTATCTAGAAAATAAAATTCAACACCTCTATGAATGTATTTAAATACGCCAACATAATGATGCTTAAAATCCAAGTCTACGTAAAAGCTTCCTTCAAATTCAAATTTCTTTTTGTATTCTTCATCAATTAATTTGTACAAAGGGATGACCACTTTTACATCATGACCCTGTTTTTTCATTTCTAGTGGGAGTGTTCCAGCTACATCTGCAAGTCCACCAGTTTTTATAAACGGATCAGCCTCTGCTGCACAGTATAATATCTTCATTTAACTTCCCCTATTTATCTTCTAATATAGCATTCTTTTTTAATTCGTATGGATAATTTGGATTACCAACCACAGTTACATTTTCTTTTACTAAAACCCCTTTATCTGTAATTGTATTTACAACAACAGCATTTTTTTCAATCATTGACCTCTCAAAAATAACAGAATTCTTAATAACTGCCCCTTCTTGAATTTCTACACCTCTGAAAATAATTGAGTTTTCGACTTTTCCGTTTATTTTGACTCCGTTTGCAATCAATGAATTTTTCACGCAAGCAGATTCTCCATACAAAGCAGATGGCTCGTCTTTTGATTTTGTTAGTAGCAATCCATTTTTGAAAAATACATTTTTGTAAACATCTTCATTTAATAATTTTAAATTTGCATCATAAAATTGCGTCAAATTTCTGATAACTTCAACATATCCGTCTATCATGTACACGCCGATTTTTAATTTATCTAAATTAGAAATAATAACATCAATTAACTCATTGGAACTTGAATTCTTTGCTGCATCGTGAATCAAATTTAAGAAAACAGATTTTTTCATGTACCCAATATTTGTCATCAAATTAAATTCATCATCAATCCCTTGATTAGTTCCTATACTAATCAAGTTACCATTATCATCTAAGTTTAGTCTTGTTTCTCCGATAAATAATCCTGTTGCATTATCTACCTTTTTGCAAAATAAAAGTATATCCAAATCTTGCTCGATAAATCTATCGTGTGATACTGAAAAATCCTCTCTAAAAATAACCATAGGATCGTAGAAATACAACTCATCTTCTTTTGACCTCAAATAAAACTCTATTGTTTCGTTGTAAGCGACAATTTCCTTGCCTGAATTTTCAAAAGTCGGAGGGAAAATAACAAGTCCGTTTCTTCTTCTATTTAATTCATAACTTTCACCATTTCCCAAGTGATCTAGAGTAGATCTCATGATTTTTCCGCCATACAAAACAACATTTGAAAATTCATTATTTGCAAAGTTACTCAAAGCAATATCTATAATTCTATATCTAGCCCCATAAGGAAGCATATATTCTGGTCTAGAATCAGTTAAATATCCGAAATCCTGTCTACCTTTTCCACCATATATAATTCCAATACAATTTTGCATAATTTCCTCCTAGCACTCTTCAATTCCATCTTCACTAACTAAGAAGATTTTATCGGAGTCTTTTTCGCCGATGACTTGATTTTCTTCAATAGTCATGGATTCTGCTACTACACAGTTGTAAAGTTTTGCTCCTTTTTTTATTACAGTATCACTTAAAATTACAGAATCATGAACTTCTGCATTCTTTTCCACAGTTATCGATGAAAACAATACAGAATTATTTACATTTCCATAAATCAAACAATTTTCATTGATTAATGATTTTTTAACATCTGCAAATTCATCAACATAATGAGGAGGAAGATTTCTATTTTTTGTGTAGATTCTCCAACTAGTATCGTATAAATCAAGCTTATTATCAGGATTTAATAAATCCAAGTTTGCTTGCCAATAACTTCTTACAGTTCCCACATCTTTCCAGTAACCATCAAACTTCCAAGCAAAAACATTCAAACCGTCATCTATAATCTTAGGAATTATATTCATTCCAAAATCGTGTTTAGAATTTTTATCTTTATTATCTTCAATCAAATATTTTTTCAAAGTGTGCCAATTAAAAATATATATTCCCATCGAAGCTAAGTTGCTCTTCGGATTTTTTGGTTTTTCTTCAAATTCAACGATTTTTCCATTTTCATCGGTATTCATAATACCGAATCTGCTAGCTTCACTCCAATCTACTTCCATTACAGCAATTGTAAGTTCGCTATTTTTATCCTTATGATATTTCAAAATCTCATTGTAATCCATTTTATAAATATGGTCACCAGATAAAATTAAAACATATTCAGCATCTAATTCATCCAAATAATTCATATTTTCGTAAATTGAATTTGCCGTACCTTCATACCAATTACCGCCAACTTCTGTGGCAAATGGTGACAAAATTCTTAAACCACCAGAATTTCTGGATAAATCCCAGCTAGATCCATTACCTAAATGTGAATTAAGTTTAAATGGTTTGTATTGTGTTAAAATTCCCACATCTCTTATATCAGAATTTGCAGCATTACTCAAAGCAAAATCAATTATTCTATATTTTCCACCAAATGAAACTGCTGGTTTTGCAACTTTTTTTGTCAAAGCTTTTAATCTAGAGCCTTGTCCTCCCGCTAAAAGCATAGCTACTACTCTATTTCGTGCCTTCATAAGTCCTCCTAATTTTTATTGATACATCTAAGTTTGTTCAATTTAATAAACATTGCAGAAAATGGTTCTATATCAACCGTAATAGAAAATTTTCTGTCGTTATGTTCTTTATTTTTTGAATAATAAGGTTTATTTCTTAGTAAACTTCCACCGTATTTTTTCATCGAAGAATTAAGTACAACTGAATATAGTGCATATTCGTCTACTCCTACTGGATATTTTTTTCTTCTAACTGGTGTGAAATTAAAAATGCAAAAAATTTTTTCATTTTTAGAATTAATTCTCTCAAAAATTATCAAAGATTCATTTGTATTATTCACATCTTCCCATTGAAAACCAGAATAGCTTGTATCCAAATCATAAAATTCATCATTATTTAAGTAGAATTTATTCAAATCTTTCATGAAATATTTAAGTTTTTGATGTTTTTCGTATTCCAAAACTTCCCATGTGATTTCTTTATACTCATTCCACTCATCAAATTGGCCTATATCATTACCCATAAACAAAAGTTTCTTACCAGGATGTGCAAACATGAACGAATACAAAAGTCTTATTTGATCAAATTTCTGATCGTAAGTTCCTGGCATTTTTCCAATCATCGAGTTTTTCATATGAACAACTTCATCATGGCTAAATGGCAAAATGTAATTTTCATTAAATGCATACATTATCGAAAAAGTTAGTAAGTTATGGTGATCTTTTCTAAACAGAGGATCCATTTTCATGTATTTTATGATATCATTCATCCAACCCATATTCCACTTAAAATCAAAACCAAGACCATTTTCTTTTACTGGCTTTGTTACATTTGGCCAAGCAGTCGATTCTTCCGCAATGACAAAAACACTAGGGAACTCTTGTTTAATTGTATTATTTAATTTTTTGATAAATTCAATTGCCTCTTTGTTTTCGTATCCACCATCTTCGTTACGGATGTCTTTTCCAGAGAAATTTAAGTAAATCATATAAGCCACTGCGTCAACTCTTAGCCCATCCAAGTGATAGTACTTGAACCAAAATAACGCAGAAGATATAAGGAAATTTACAACTTCTTTTTTTGAAAAGTCAAAGTTCAACGTTCCCCATTGATCGTTGTCAGCTAAATATTGATCTGTTTTTTCGAATAAATTACTTCCGTCAAATTTTCTAAGGCCAAAATCATCTTTGCAAAAATGAGCTGGAACCCAATCCATGATAACTCCAATGTCGTTTTGGTGTAATTTGTCAATCAAATACATCAAATCTTTTGGACATCCAAACCTAGAAGTCGCTGCAAAAAATCCCGTAAGTTGATATCCCCACGAGCCATCAAAAGGATGCTCCATTAATGGCATAAACTCAACATGAGTGTAATTCATTTCTTTGAGATAAGCTACCAATTCATCTGATAGTTGAACATAAGACAGATAATTTTCACCATGTTTTCTCCATGAAGAAAGATTTATCTCATAGATACTCATAGGACTATTAAATTTATCTGTTTTTTCTCTTTTTTTAAGCCACTTTTTATCATTCCATTTATAGCCTTCAATATCATAAACTTTGCTAGCAGTTTTCGGTCTTAATTCGCTATGAAATGCAAAAGGATCAGCTTTATACAAAACATCTGAATCCTGAGTGACTATTCTGTACTTATATGAATCAAATATTTTTACATTTCTAATGCATATCTCCCAAATTTCTCCATCTTGTAATTTTCTAAGCGGAAGTGAATAGTCGTTCCAATTATTGAAATCTCCAACCAAATTTACATTTTTTGCATTAGGAGCCCACACCAAAAATCTGGTGTAGGTCCCAATATCATCCGTATAAATATGTGATCCTAAAAATTTATACAAATTATTGTTGTTTCCTTCATGAAATAAATAAACATCTGTTTCATTTTTTCCATGATAAAAATATTTTTCCATATATTCTCCAAGCTATAAAAGTGATACAATATTTAAAATTATTCTCCAGTTATCATGTTTATCGTCATAACTTTATTCTTTAAATCTAAAATTTGATTGTTAAGTTGATTATATTCTTCAGAATCCATGTTTTTGTGGTCAAACAATTCTTTGTTTTCATACAATCTATCTATTTTTTTCTTTATTTTTTCTAATTCTTCATACAAATCGTTATTTTCACGATTTGTCGATATTTCTTGTTCTATATTATAATTTCCAGGTTCAAATTCTTCTGTTGAATAAATTTCTGGAATAATAGCCTCAACATTATACTTTTCTATTAACAATTTAGATAAAGTCTCTGCGCCATCATTTTCGCCATGTGTGATGAAAATTTTTTTAGGTTTTATTTTCATATTATCTACAAATTCCATCAGATTATTTTGATCGGCATGTCCTGAAAATCCACCTAAATTAAATATTTTGGCGTTTACTTTAATTGTTTCACCAAATAGCTTAACTTCATCAACTCCATCCAATAAAATCCTTCCTAGTGAACCTTGAGCTTGATATCCAACGAATACTACAGCATTTTTCTCATCCCACAAATTGTGTTTCAAGTGGTGACGAACACGACCTGCTGTAGCCATTCCACTTGAAGATATGATAACTCTTGGGAATTTTACGCTATTTAGCATTTTAGATTCGTCAATATTTTTAACATAGTGCAAGTTTTCAAATTCAAAAACATTATCTCCACTGGAAATGTAATCTTTAGCTTTTTGATTAAACAAATCAGTATTTTCCATAAATGCTTTAGTCGCTTCAAGAGCCATCGGGCTATCCACATATACCGGAACTTTCTTTTCATAATGATCCTTAATTTGATAATCATAGTAGCTATTCAACTCATAAATTATCTCCTGAGTTCTTCCCACTGCAAAACTAGGAATAATCACTGTCCCACCTTTTGCTGAAACCTTTTCAATTATATTTATCAATTCATGAACGCTTTCTTTGTAAGGCTCATGAATTCTGTTACCATAAGTAGATTCCATAACCAAATAATCGCAACCTGATAAAACATAAGGATTGTTTAAAATCGGATTATTTGAAGTTCCAATATCTCCAGAAAATATAATTTTAGTAGTGTTTTTGTTTTCAGTTATAAATATTTCAAGGCTCGATGATCCTAGCATGTGACCAGCATCTCTAAAAATTACTCGTATATCTTCATTTATTTTGACAACTTCATCGTAAAATCGTCCCTTAAACAATGAAATACAACTCATCGCATCAATTGTCGTATAAAGTGGGATGAGAAGAGGTTTTCCAGATCTTTGTCTTTTTCTATTTTCCCATTCAACATCACTTTCTTGAATCTTCGCACTATCCATCAACATTATTTCTGCCAAATCTTTTGTAGCTTTTGTACAATAAATTGGTTTTCTAAATCCATTTTTATATAATAGTGGAATTCTTCCAGTATGATCAATATGTGCATGAGTCAAAAGCATGAATTCAACATCACTAAAATCTATTTCATCATGGTTTTTTTGTTCTAATTCTTTGCTGCCTTGAAACAATCCACAATCAACCATAAATTTATGTTTTTCAGTTTCTACTACATAGCAAGAACCAGTTACTTCTTGTGCCGCTCCTAAAAATGTAATTTTCATTAAATCACCTCTTTATTACTATATACCCAAAATGTTAAAAGATAGTAAAATATCCGCAAACTTTAATTTGCGGATAATAAATTAATTTTGTTTTCTTTTTCTTTTTTCTTCCAAGTTTTTTGCTATCAAATTATCCAAAACTAATTCATAGCCCTGTGCCCCACTTTGTAAAGATCTATTAACTCTACTAATTGTAGCAGTAGATGCACCAGTATCTTTTTCAATTTCACTATATGTTTTTCTGATTTTTAGTAGTTTTGCTACCTCTAATCTTTGTGAAATTGAATGAAGTTCTCTAATTGTGCAAACGTCTTCAAAAAATCTTTGTAACTCTTCTCTACCATTTAGCATCATAATTGCATCGAAAAACTCATCTAATGTTTTGTCTTTGATATTGATTTCTCCCATACTTTACTCCTTAAATTTTTTTAGGTAACCTTTACCTATTAATAATATAAATATAATGCCTCTTATATTTTAAGTATACTCGCTTTTTCAAACTAAAGCAAATATTTTTTTAAATTAAAATTCTATTGTATCTTATTAAACTAATTTATTAGAAAAACAATCATACTTTATAATTTTATAAACTTTATATACCCAAAACAACCAGCGTTTATTCTAATTGTATTAATTTATTGTTAAATTTGATTTTAACTAATTTTAGAATAAAAAAAGGAATCTATCAAACGATAAATTCCTTTAAAATTATTTATTATATTTTTTTGATTTGTATCTCAATTGAGTATCCAAAATTCTTTTTCTCAATCTTAAATGATGAGGAGTAATTTCTATTAATTCGTCTTCTTCAACAAACTCCATCATTTCTTCCAAACTCATAATTTTTGGAGGAGATAATTTTAATGCTTCATCAGCTGCTGAAGATCTAATATTTGTTTGAGCTTTTTTCTTGCAAATATTTACTTCAATGTCTAATCCCTTTGCATTAGAACCAACAACCATTCCTTCATAAACTTCATCTTGAGGTTGAACGAATAATATCCCTCTATCTTGTGCCGCGTTTAATCCATATGCTGTTGCAGTACCTGTGTCATATGAAATCAATGAACCCAATTGACGTTTTGGAATTTCCCCTTTATATGGCTCATATCCTTTAAGTTCTGTATTGATAACTCCGTTACCCTTTGTATCACTTAAAAACTCTTGGCGGTATCCTATAAGGCCTCTTGAAGGTATTTCAAAAATAAGTCTTGTGTATCCGCTAGAAGTATTTGATATATCTTGCAATTCACCTTTTCTAGTACCTAATTTCTCGATTACAGTTCCAACAAATCCTTCTTCAATATCAATTGTAACAATTTCGATTGGTTCAAGGACTTTTCCATCTTTATCTTTTTTAAATAATACTTCTGGTTTAGATACTTGGAATTCAAATCCTTCACGTCTCATATTTTCAATTAATACAGACAAGTGAAGCTCTCCTCTACCGCTAACTCTGAAAGTGTCTGTAGAATCTGTATCTTCAACTTTCAAGCTTACATCTGTTTCTAATTCTTTATATAATCTTGAACGAACTTGTCTACTTGTAACAAACTTTCCATCACGCCCTGCAAATGGAGAGTTATTAACCGAAAAATTCATCGCCAAAGTAGGATTAGAAATACTTACAAATTCAATAGGTTCACAGTCTTCTTCGTTCGCTAAAGTGTCTCCGATTTCTATTCCTTCAACGCCTGTTAAAGCTACAATAGAACCGAATTTTGACTCGTTAACCTCGACTCTATTTAATCCGTCAAATTCATAAATTTTAGTTACTTTTATTTTCTTTTTCTTATCAGGATCATTGTAATTTACAATTACACAGCTATCGTTAACCTTTACTTTACCTTGCTCAATTTTACCAATACCAATTCTTCCAACGTAATCGCTAAAATCAGTTGTAGAAATCAAAAGTTTGAAAGGAGCATCTTCTTCTCCTTCTGGAGCTGGAATATAGTCGATGATTTTATCCAACAAAGCTGTCATATCTTCTGGTCTTTCATTTAAATCATCAGTTGCAAATCCTTCTCTTGCAGAAGCGTATACAAATGGTGAGTCCAAATATGATTCATCTGCATTTAACTGAATAAATAAATCTAAAATTTCATCAACTACTTCATCTACCCTAGCTTCTTTTCTATCAATCTTATTGATACAAATAATTGTAGGTAAATTTAATTCAAAAGCCTTTTTCAAAACAAATTTAGTTTGTGGCATAGGTCCTTCAAACGCATCTACTACCAACACAACTCCGTTTGTCATTTTTAATACACGTTCTACTTCTCCTCCGAAGTCTGCGTGACCCGGAGTATCTATAATATTAATTTTATGATTTTTGTAGTTTATTGCCGTATTTTTAGATAAAATAGTAATTCCTCTTTCACGTTCGATGTCATTGCTATCCATTACACGATCTTGAACATCTTGATTTTCTCTAAAAATACCACTTGTTTTCAATAACCCATCTACCAAAGTTGTCTTACCGTGGTCAACGTGGGCGATTATTGCTACATTTCTTACATCTTCTCTTTTCAAAATTCCACTTCCCTCTAATTTGTGACAATTCATTATATCATAAATTCAAAAAAATAAAAGAAAAATTTGTGTAAAAATCGCATTTACTAATTTTACTCAATAAAAGAAGCTATTAGATCACTTATTAATTAGGTTTCACTAATAGCTTCGCTTCTACACAATTTTCTCTAATTTTTAACTCGTCAGCCAATTTACTTACTATAAATAATCCTCTACCTCTGACATAAATATCATTATTGAAATAACTATTAGAACAATAATCAATTCCCGTGCCCTCATCCTTGACGCATATTCGAATATAATCATCGTTCAATTTTATTTTAAAAGTTATTTTTTTATTTATATCAAACTGGTTACCATGTTCTAGCCCATTAAAAATCAATTCATTAATTATCAATCTTAAATCATAAAGAAGTTCTTCATCTGGTACAACTTTTCTTAATAGTCTGAGCATAGTATGAATATTTTTAGTAGCAATTGTCCTATCGCTGACAAACTGCCTCTTAAATATATACATATTATCACCCAATATGATTATACCCAAATACTAAAATACTTTAACATTTCGCCATTAATTATTTGTTATAAAAATAAAAATGAAATAATGATTAAAATTTTTTACAGTGGGTATATATAATTTGTACCTGATAACAGGTAATTATCTTAAAGGGGGAAATTAATCATGAAAAAATATGTATGTGACGTATGTGGATATATCTATGATCCAGCTGAAGGAGATCCAGATGCAGGTGTTCAACCACAAACAGCTTTCGAAGATTTAGCTGAAGATTGGGTTTGCCCAATTTGTGGTGCTGGAAAAGACGACTTTTCAGAAGTAGAATAATCCAATAAATTTTTATGATTGGCAATAATAAATCATACATGACATAAAAAATATTATTGTCGTATAAAAGTAGTTTAAAAATTAAAACCCCAACAATGGGGTTTTCTTACTTTTATTCTTCAATTCCACTACCGTATTTTAAAATCATTTCGAGCTGTTCCATAACAGCTTTTTTATTTGTTTTCGAAGTTGAACTGTATTCGTAGATGAGATTGTCATCATCTATGTTTAGTTCTTTTTTTATGATATTCAAATTCTTTTTTATCATTGTTTTACCAATTTTGTCTAATTTTGTAGCAATTACAAATCCACAAAAACCACTTTGAATAATCCAATTATACATTTCCTTGTCCTGAACAGTAGGTTTATGTCTAATATCTACAATTAAAAATACCTCATACAAATTTCTTCTATTATTTAAGTAAGTTTCTATAACTTGAGCCCATTTTTTCTTTTCAGATTTTGATGTCTGAGCATATCCATATCCAGGCAAATCCACCAATCTGAACTCATTATTAGCGTTATAAAAATTTACCGTACGAGTTTTTCCGGGCTTTGAAGAAGTCCTTGCTAAGTTTTTTCTGTCCAAAATAGAATTGATAAAAGATGATTTGCCAACGTTACTTCTACCGCAAAAAGCAATTTCTGGCAGAGATTCATCAGGATATTGTTCTATTAAAAAAGCAATTTTCTCTAAATCAGAGTTAATTATTTTCATATTCACCTCCACTAAATATCTAAGAAATATACCACTTATTATAACAAAACTTTAGATTATTTTCACTAAAAAAGCGACTTAAAAAAGTCGCTTTCTTATAAACAATTTATTGTCTTTGTGCCATTTCGTGATCTAATATTGCAAGACCTGCGTTACTGTTTTCAGTTCTTTCAAGTTTAGTTATGATATTATCAAAAGTAGCTTCTTCTTCGATTTGTTCGTCAATGAATTTTTGTAGAAGAGTGTATACTTCATAGAATTTGATTTCATGAGCTGCATCAAATAATTCTCTGATTCTTCTTGTAACTTCTTTTTCGTGTTCTAAAGCCGCTTTAAAAATGCTTAATACATCTTTATCGTAGTCAGCTTTTGGAGCTTCGATTGTTTTGTATTCAATCTTATATCCAACTTCTTGTAACCATTTTCTGAAGTATTCAGCGTGTTCATATTCTTCATGGGCTTGCATTTCCATAAAGTGTTCAAATCCATCCCAATCCATATCATTGAATTCAGAAGCCATTTGTTTATATTCGTAGCCTGATTGTAATTCAAAAACTAATTGTTCGTCAATTTTTTTTAATAATTCTTCTCTTTTCATTTTTATCATACTCCTTAAATTAATTTATAGACTGTTAGTTAATCATTTTACATCAAATTTATGAATATAAATCATACACACCATAAACTCGCAAATTATTTTCCACCAAAAGTTTCATAATTTCTGGAATTATTTTAGCTTTCTGCTTAGTGGTAAACCCATTGTAGCTTATTTCTGTATTATTGAAATCCATATATTCCGATGAACCAATGACTTTAATAATTTTGTCGTGCACCTCTTGTAGATGCATATCGGCAATTACAAAAGTAACATTGCAAATTCTATCATCATCAATTGTGGGAATTATTCTATTTATCAGTAAAACATTATTCATAACTAACCTCTTCTTCTCTCTATATTGTTATATACCCAGTTTCTATTATTTTATTCAATTGACCAGGACTTTTTTTTATATTATACTGATTAAAAAGAGGTGAGACATGAAAAGATCACGTAAAATCTATGCAAATAGCAAAAATAGGGTAAAAATTTTTAGAAAAATTTTTTTATTATTTTTAATTCTTATTTTCGCTTTATTCACTTATAAATACATAAACTCCAGGCCTGCTGAGTATAGTCCAGTAATTCCCAAAAAATATATACTAAAAGATTTTGACGAAATATGTAATCAAATCGACAATTCATATATGAATCTACCACAGACAAAAAAATACAAAGATACAGACTTTTTATCCTTAAAACCAAATTTCAAATCAAAAATCAAATTGGAATCTTCTAAAAAAAATGGTGAAATGTCGACACAAGAAGTGTGTGATTTGTATAATGATATTTTAAAGAAACTTTATGATTCAAATGTAAGAATAGCCGATAAACACACATTTAATCAAATTTTACAACAAGAAAACAAGAATCAAATTTTAAATAATTTATCTGTGAATAGGTATTCCAATCTAGCAGATGAAATTCCTGAAAAAAATTTTAGAGCATATTCTATCGATAACTACAAGGATGCACTATACGTTAAGGTGTCAGATTTTGATTCAGTGAATATTGAACAAGACGCTAAAATTTTTGAAAATATTTTGAAAAGTAATAAAAAGAAAAATAAAATCATAATAGATTTAAGAGATAATGATTCCGATAATTTGGATTATGCTATTAATGTGATAATCAAACCTCTATTGAAATCTGATATCAATGTTGATTTTAATGTTGCAAATAAAACTCAACCTATTATTTCTAAAAATATTTTAGATAGAAATGGTATAAGTTTCAAAACCACAGAGAATGTTTCAAATATTAAAATAAATGATAATCAAAAAAATATAAAATACATTACAAAGTTTAATTTAACTATTAAAAAAACAGGAGAACAACAATGTGATGTTTATATATTGCAGAACAAGAACACAAGAAATAGTGCGGATTTCGTGTGCCAAATTGCGAACAGAACTAAGTTTGCAACTACTGTCGGAGAAACAACTTCAGGAAATGGATTAAATATCGTTCCCACTTACAAGTCACTTCCTAACACAGGATTAATCGTAGAGTATCCACTAGGACAAGGATTAAATGAAGACGGTTCTACTAACGAAGAAGTTGGAACTATCCCTTCAATAAAATTAGATGATAACAGTGAAATAGTAAAATTATTACTATCTAGAGTTAATTAAAATAAAATGATTCAGTATTAATATCAATACTGAATCGTTTTTTTGCTTTTTATTTTTTTGTTTTATTATAATTATCAAAAAACTCTTGTAATATATTATTCATTTGAACTTTTTTATCATCAGAAATATATGCACACTCAGAAACTAACTTAGGTACTTCTTTTGCTTTTTCTTGTAATTTTTTCCCTTCATCTGTCAAGTAAATCATTACAATCCTATCATCTTTTGAACTACGCACTCTTTCAAGGTAGCCTTGGGATTGCATCTTTTTTATTATAGGAGTAATAGTACCATTATCCAAGTATAATTTATCGCACAATTGCCCCACTGTAATCCCATCTTTTTCCCAAAGAACTAAAAACACAATATATTGAGTGTAAGTTAATCCTAAAGGTTTCAAAAATTTTGAGTATGTATTTGTTACTATACGTGATGCGGCATAAAGTTGAAAACAGAGTTGTTTATCTAACTTCATATATTCTTTGTAATCTTGATCCATAAAATCCTCCAGTTCCAAATATTTTTACCAGTCATTCGAAAATCGTAATTAATTTTCTATCCTCAGTTTTTTCGATATTTCACAGAACAGATTATTTTTTGAAAACAATATTTCATCAATTTGTTTAACTAATCTCATTTCCATCAGAGAATTTGTTACAAAACAACAATCCATATCTCGTAATTCGTTTAACTTAATTGACTCTTCAACTATATTATACCTTTTTACTCGTAAAAAATCTATTAATTTCTTGCGAAAAATGCCTGGCAATATTCCATCTTCTACCGGTGGAGTTAATATTGTTTCTTTTTGGATAAAAAACACGTTAGTATAAGTTCCCTCTGTCACATTTCCATCCTTATTTAGAAATATCCCCTCATCAAATCCCTCCTCCAATAATTTTTTGTGCAAATAGTCATTTAGCAAATAATTATTTGTTTTGTGATAAATTAAAGGGTTGTTTTTATCTCGTAATTGATTGAGAACTTTTAATTTCAATCCTTCTTTGTATTTTTCATCGGAATAATCAGTACTTCTTGTAGTAACAAACAAATCATAATCACCATTATCGTCCAAGACCATAATTCTCAAACAATCAGTAGCTAAATTGATGTTTTGCATTTTGTCTTTTATATTTTCTCTTAAATTATCTGCATTAATCCCTAGAAATTTCATAGAATTTTCAAGTCTCTCAATATGATCTTCAAAATAAACAGGATTTGAATCTACTACTTTTATAGTTTCAAAAAGCCCCTTGCCGTATTTTATTCCATCATTCATATCAAAGCCTCGTACACTTTTCTTGATTTTTGAATTGTTTCATCATATTCGCTATTCATTTCAGAATCCCAAGTTATTGCTCCACCACCTGAGAAGTAGCAGCGGTTATTTATTTTTAAAATTGTTCTGATTAAAATGTTGAAATCACAATTTTGGTTGAAAGAAATGTAACCAATGGATCCTGTGTAAATGTTTCTGTTGAATTTTTCAACCTTGTCAATCGCTTCAATTGAAGCAAGCTTCGGAGCTCCCGTGATTGATCCACCTGGAAAAATATTTTTAATTAAACTGAATACATCTTCATCTTCACTTAATTTACCAACAATAGTAGCCACCAAATGATGAACATTTTCGTAAGTTTCCAATGAATAATTGCTAATAGCTTTTATGGTTTCTGCATCACAACTCATTCCCAAATCATTTCTCATCAAATCAACTATCATCAATAACTCTGAAATATCCTTGTCACTATTTAATAATTCATTTCTCAATTTTTCATCTTCGTCTTTATCATCAGATCTTCGAATTGTCCCCTTGATAGGTCTCGCTTGAACGTGTCCATTTTGACAATCGAAAAATCTCTCTGGAGATGAAGATAAAACGCAGTATTCACCAAAATCCATATAAGCCATGAAGTCTGCCTTGTTAACTTCTCGAAGTTTCTTATAAATGTCGAACTTATCCTTGGTCGTGTCTACAATAAACTGTTGAGTTAAGTTAACTTCATACACATCACCATTTTCAATCATAGTTTTGATGTCATCAAAGCTTTTCGCATATTCTTCTTTTTTTATTGTTTTGATAAGCTCAGATGTTTTGTATTGTTTTTCTTCATAATTTGGTTTTACAAATACGGCTTCAACATCTGTAATATCTGTATCTTCCAAGTAATAGATTGTGTATTCTTTTGTATTATTGTCAAATTCAATTATTTTAAAATAAATTCCAAAATAAGCATCGTACACATCAGTGTTTTTCTCAGAATTTAAAACGACATTACAATTGGAACTCGTAAAATCATAAGACAAGAGTCCAACTGCTCCACCGATAAATTGATTATCATCTTCTTGCAAATAATCATCCATTATTAATTTAAGTTGATTAAGTGGATTATCGCTAATATTTTTATTTACAAGTCCACTGATTTCAACATTGTTATCCTTCGATTTCAAAACAATTTCTGGATTGAAACCTATGTATGATTTGTTACCTTGATTATAGCTTCCCTTCGCACTATCTAATAAAAAAGGCAAGTTTTTATCTTTGATGTTGTATAGAATATCTAGAATTGTTACATCTGATTTAACTTTCTTAGAACGAATCATTTCTTACCTCCTTTAAGAAGTTTTCAATCATTTTTAGTCCGTAATCAGTTCCCACACTTTCTGGATGAAATTGAACAGTTTCTATCTTGTTTTTAGAATCTCTAAATCCCATAATTATTCCATCAAACGTTTTCGATGTTATAATCATATCTCCATATTTTTCATTTTCAAATTTACTATCATCAACGATTAGCGAATGATATCTCATTACTTTTACTGGATTTGTAATATTTGAAAATATTCCCTTACCGTCATGATTAATCTCTGTCATTTTACCATGCATTGGTCGTGGCCCTTTTATAATGTCAAGTCCCATTGAATAAGCCAATGCTTGATGGCCCAAACAAATACCAAGAATTGGATATTTCCCTTTTAATTTTTCAAATATTTCAAGAGAAATTTTGGATTCTTTCGGCGTTTTTGGCCCTGGTGAAATCACTATGATTTCTGGATTTAATTGTTTTATCTCTTCCAAATTTATCTCGTCATTCTTTTTCACAATAACTTCTTCTTTTAATATTCTCAAATAAGAAACAATGTTATATGTGAACGAATCGTAATTATCTATCATTAGTATCATATTATCACCCAATAAAAATATATAAGATTTTATACTAAAAATCAAATAAAAAAATGAGTCTATTAAATAATAAACTCATTTTCAAAATCTTAAATAATATCTATTACATTTTTGTTTGCTGCTGTATTTGCTGGAGAATAAGTAAATACGATTCCTATTCCCAAAGAAATACCTAAAGATATTAGAACTGGCATTAATTCTAGTTTAATTGGGAATGGCAAGAATTTTGATGCAATAAATGCAGCAATCATTCCAATGATGTATCCAATTATTCCGCCAATTACAGTAACAATAATTCCTTCTAGCATAAATTGATACAAGATTTCTTTTTTCTTTGCGCCTATCGCCCTTCTAATCCCTATTTCTTTGATTCTTTCTGCAACCGAAATGTACATCATATTCATCATTCCAATTCCAGCGATTAAAAGAGAAATGGCAGCTATTAAAGATATAAAAATAGTGATTGAACCCAATACACTGCTGATACCTTCAATTTGTTTTGCAATATCTACGAAACTATATGATCCTGCCGCTTTCATAGGTCCATTTTTCTCGAGATATTCTTTAATTTCTTTTGCTTTATCTTGAACTTTGGTACCATTTTTTAAAACAACATTAATCATTGAGATTGAATTGTTGTCTTTCGGTTGACGTGATTGAAGTGTACCTTTTGGCAAATCTACATCATTTCCGATACTGAATAAACTTGTCGCAGCATTATTCTCTTTTACTCCAACAATAACAAAATAATCATTTTTTACAAGAACTGTCTTGTTGATTGGATCTTCATTTTCGAATATTTCGTCGGCTATTTTTTGAGAAATGACTGCAACTTTTTGGTTATTTTCTCCGTCTAATTTCGTAATAGCTCTTCCATTTACAATTTTGCTTTCAGTTTCTTCGACAGGTTTTGCGAACGCGCTTTCCATTTTGCCATCATTTTTTCGTATAGAAACATTTAGCAAATCATTTTGAAATTGATCTGGATCAGATTCAACTTTTACGACATCTGTCATTTGTGAAATATCTCTAATATTTTTCTCGGTGAATACTGATGTATTGCTTCCAACAGAATTTGTTGGATTATCAGGTTGGAAATAAAAGGCAACGCTAAGTTCCTTATCTTCTCCACCCATTAAGCTATCAACAACGTAGTCTTGGAAACCTCTACCGATTGCAATAATAGTTATTACTGCTGCAATCCCAATAATAATTCCCAGCATAGTCAACAATGAACGTTTTTTGTTTTTGATGATATCTTTGAAGGCAGTATTAAATAAAACATTAAACTTCATAACTATCCCTCTCTTGTAAAACACCATCTAACATAAAATATTTTCTGTTGCAATTATGTGTAATATTTTTATCGTGCGTAACCATTATTATTGTGATTTTCAGTTTTTTATTCAGTTCATCGAATAGCGTCATTATCTCCTTGCTAGTTTCTGAATCAAGCGCGCCTGTTGGCTCGTCGGCTATGATAAATTTTGGATTGTGAACGATAGCACGAGCAATCGCAGCTCTTTGTTGCTGACCTCCTGAAAGTTGTTTTGGCTTTTTGTCTGCTTGATTTTTAATCCCGACCAAATCCAAAGCTTTCAATGCTTTTTCTCTGGCGTATTTGTAAGATTTCCCTTGATACAAAAGAGGTAATTCTACATTTTCAGCTATTGTGTAGTTTTGAATAAGTTGAAATTGTTGGAAAATAAATCCTACAGATTTGTTGCGAAGATCGGACAATTTATTATCTGAAAATTTGCTAATCTCCACATTTTCAAACCTATATATTCCTGTAAAATTCTTATCCAAAAACCCAAGAATATTAATTAATGTGGACTTCCCAGATCCAGACTCTCCCATTATTGCAACAAAATCCCCGCTATTAATATCCAAACTAACATTTTTAAGAACATGAAGTTGGTTCTCTCCTGAATTATAAAACTTGTTAATTTTTATTAAATCTATCATGACTAATCTTCAACCTTTATTTCTTGATTATCTTTCAAATCTTTTACTTTAGAAATAATTTTGTCACCAGATTTTAATCCAGAAATCACTGTGTATGAATTTGCATTTTTTTCTAGCTGAACTTGTTTTTTTACAGCTTTTGAATCTTTGTATTCAAATACATAGTACTTTGAGTCTTCTTCTTTTACCATGTCTTTTGCAATTTCAATTTTATCGGATTTTTTTCTAACTTGAACATTAAATCCAACATGAATAGGCTTTTGTGTTTTTATTTTGAATACGAAATTCGAAGAATTACTTCCAGATTGTTCCGTCATGTTTTGCATTTGATTGGATCCAAATGATCCAGCTTGACTTTCTGGAGTATTAGAAATCTCTACTACTGTTCCTTTCGTTTTTTCATCACCATTAATAGGAATTACTTCCACATTGTCATTTTCTTTTAATTTGTTGTAGTCGTACTCTGAAATATTTCCCTCAATAATATTTTCATCACTAGTTACTTCAATCAAAGCTCCTTGACTCATTGGATTCTCGATGTTTTTGTCATTTACTTTGCATGTTCCATCAATTGTAGCTTTTATTGCTTTTCTGGCACTTTCTTTTAAATCATCAAGTTGTTTCTTTTGTAATTCTACTTGATCAAGAGCTTGCTTGTAAGCTCTATTTGATTGATTAAGCGAAGGCTCCATTTGATCAATTTGCATTTCCAATTCAGGTGAAAAAGATTCGTTATATTTTTCTACCAATTTATTGTAGGATTTGTATGCATTATTTCTATCTTCTAGAGCATAACCTGCTTGACTTTTAGCTTGTTCCAATTGCATTTGCATTTGATCAATTTGTTTTTCAACTTCCTTGTTTACAAAAGTAATCAATAAATCTCCCTTTTTCACAGATTGACCATTTTTCACATGAACTTTTTCAACCTCACCATAAGCTTGATTGTTGTAAACTTGTTGTACATCTCCAGTTTTTGATATTGCACTAAATATCAAATCACTTTCTTGTGATACTGTATACAATTTGTACTTAGTTTCATTTTTCTGATTAGCATTTACTAATTTGAAAATCAATCCGCCAACACAGGCTAAGGCAATTATAGCTAAAATAATTGCAAATCTTTTATTATTTTTCATACGACCTCCTAATTGTATCTCTGTAATACTATTATAATACAGCAGCACTAATTAGTCAACATATTCAAAATTTCGTTGTAGAATTTTATAAATCTATCTAAAGACTCAACATCTAATCTTTCTTTTGTTGTGTGTACATCGTACATTGTAGGTCCTATTGATATGCAATCAATGTTTTTATATTTTTCTGCAAATACGCCACATTCAAGTCCAGCGTGGATAACTTTTACATAAATTTCTCTATCATTTATTTTTTGGAAAGCTTTCTTTGCTACTTCCATCAATTCGGATTTTTCATTGAATTCCCAAGTCGGATAATAATTGTAGTCGAATGCAGTTGCATCGTGTTTTTTTGCTTTTAAAATTATATCTTCCCTTAGCTCTAATAATTTGTCATGGGTTGAAGATCTACTAGATATTATGATTTCAAATTTATCATCCAGTGAATTTACAATCGCCAAGTTACATGATGTTTCTACAGTTTCATCAAGACCTTCGATGTAAGAAATAGCACCAGAATTTAATTCTATAATTAAATCCGTAAGATTTTCTGTTGTTTTTTTATCCAGACATTTTTGTTCATCTACTTGTTCAAATACAAGTTTCAAATCCTTATCAAAATCTTCCAAATCAATCTTAGATATAAATTCTTCTGATTTCTTGTTAAGTGAGTCAATGGATTCATCAGTAGATATAACTATTTCTGCATTTGTTGGAATGGCATTGTCTTTTGTACCACCGTAAAAATCGCAGATATAATAATCATCCAGTGTTTTTAAGAATTCAAAAACAACCTTGATTGCATTTTGGTGGTTCTTATCAATTTCCATTCCAGAGTGTCCACCTTTAAGTCCTTTTACAGAAATTTTGTAAAAATTGGACAAGCTTTCTGAACCGTAATTTTTTTCAACTTCAACGTTGACATTTTCTCCACCACTGCTGCCTACAATCAATTCATTTTCATCTTCTGAATCTATGTTTATGAAATATTTCCCAGACAAATCAAAATCAAAATTCATCGCACCACTCATATCAACTTCTTCACTAGTAGTCACCACAGCTTCTATTTGAGGAAGTTTTTGATTAGATGTCAAAGTAGCCATAGCAATTGCAAGGCCAATTCCATTGTCTGCTCCAAGACTTGTCTTGTCAGCAAACATGAATCCATCTTCTTCTATGATTTTAATTCCATTGTCAAAATCATATTCTTCATCGGAAACGCACACCATATCCATGTGTGCTTGAAGGATTATTCCAGGACTTTCTTCCAAGCTTTTGTCAGCTTTTCTTTTAATGTAGATATTATTTGATTTATCCCTCTTGCACTCTAAATCATTATCGTGAGCAAATTTTTCCAAATAATCTGCTATTTTTTCTTCATGCTTTGAACATCTATTTATTTTAGAAAAATCCCTAAAATAATCTAATACAGTATTCTTATCCACTACGCACCTATAATTTCTTGAACTATTTTGTTAACAGTCTTACCATCAGTGTATTTGCCGTATTCTGCCATCATATATTTCATAATTTGACCAATTGACTTGTTAGATTTTTCAAGTGAATTTTCTTCCATGAATTTTTCTATGATTTCTTTTAGTTTTTCTTCAGAAATTTGTTCTGGTAGATAAGATTTGATAATTTCAATCTTTTGTTTTGTTTCTTCTATAGTTTCTACTCTGTCTTTTGGTGTTTGTTCCAAAGCATCCACAGTTTCTTTAAGCTCTTTCTTAACAAATGCTATTTGTTCATCATCTGTTAAATCTCTTTTCTTTTCTTTTTGTTCCAATAAAATATTGCTCATCATCAAAGAAATAACTCCAGATTTTAACTTGTCCTTGTTCTTCATTGCCAACATTTTATCTTTTCTTAATTTTTCAATTGTACTCATAATTTCACTCCTAACCAAAAATAAATGTAAAATAATAATTCATTCTAAACATATATATAGACCAATATGCACATATTAGCCCTATCAAACTTCCTATCACGACATCCGTAAACCAATGCACTCCAAGAATAATTCTGGAAACCGCAATCATAAATGCGAACACAATCGCTATAAGCATCGTCACGAAGAAAAACTTGTATCCGTAACTTAGTACATACGCAATCGTCAAATAAAAGCTCATACTAACACATGAATGACCGCTAGGAAAAGAATACCCAAAATAATTTATTCCTTTATTTACTTTCGGTCTTTTTCTTCTAAACACAAATTTTAATGTGTGAACTGCAATAACACTAAGCATAACGCTCATGATTATTGATGATGCTGATACATAATTGTGCTGACTCACAGTAAAAAACACAATAGGTATACTTATAATCATAAGTGTTTCAACGTTACCAAATTTTGTGATTTTTGCCATCATCGCAATAAGAGAATTTTGTCCCATTTTTGTAAAATGATCCTTTAATTTTCTATCCAAGTTTGTTTCAGTATCTTTTAATACAACAAACCCTAGAAAAAAAGTAATCAATAATAGAACAATACTACAAATTATTACAAACCAATCGTATTTATTCATTTTTAATCCTTCCTTTTATACTTCATCTTAAATTTTATACCAACCAAGTTCAAATGTATAGTAGGAAAACTTCCAATAAAAAATGAACCATAAAAATAAATTTATAGTTCATCAAGAATTTTATTTGATTTTATTATATATTTTTCTGCCACAAATACCGTAGCCAAATAACTTACATATCCAACTAGCATTCCAAAAAAAACATCTGTTGGCCAATGCACTCCTACAACAAGCCTACTAAAAGCAATTACAAATGGAATTATTCTCAGATAGATGAATTTGTAATTTTTTAAGCTGCATAACAAATAACTCAAAGTGAAATAAAAGCTTGTACTCACCAAACTATGTCCACTGACATAACTATAACCGCCTTGTTCTATTTTGAAGAAATCTAGAGGTCTTACTCTGAGAAAACTATATTTGTAAACATTCATAGCCACAAGCCCAATCAGACAAGATATAAGTGTAATAGTAAAAAAAGAATTCTTGCCAATACGTTTTGAATAATATAAGCTAATCGCCAATATTAAAAAATACGTACTGAAATTTCCAAGTATTGTGAATGCTTTGAAAATATAAAAAGTGAAA
The DNA here is from genome assembly GCF_000010185.1 of Finegoldia magna ATCC 29328. Classification (NCBI taxonomy): domain Bacteria; kingdom Bacillati; phylum Bacillota; class Tissierellia; order Tissierellales; family Peptoniphilaceae; genus Finegoldia; species Finegoldia magna. Next base: position 1,147,715 of record NC_010376.1, read on the forward strand.
TTACTCGTAAGATTTTGTGCAAAATTCATTATTTTCGGTTCAAAAGATAGACCTGATTGTTTTCTAATTACCATTCCAAAAATTAATGAAGCCACAAGTATTACCGCTGACAAATATATTTTTTTCTTATTTATTACCTTTCCAATCATAACCCTTTACCATACTCACAATTTGGGAAGTGACAGTCTGAACATTGCATGCAAAATCCACCATAACCCAAACTATTAATCATATCTTTCGTAACTTTAATATTTGCAAAAATATAAGGCAAAATAATGTCGAAAACTGTAGATTTGTTGAACATGACACATCCTGGAAGTCCCATAATTGCAGTGTCGTTTTTATAAGCCAACATAAACATAGCCCCTGGTAGTACAGGAGAACCATAAGTTATCACTTCTGCCTTGGAATCTTTTATCGCTTTTGGTGTCATATCATCTGGATCGACACTCATTCCACCAGAAACCAAAATGATATCTGATTTGTTTTCTAGTGCCTTATTGATTTCTCGTGTAATATTTTCGCTATTATCATCGACAATTACATGATTTATTACTTCACAATTGTAATTTCTCATTTTTTCTTTTAACACAGGCCCAAATTGATCTTTGATAAGACCTTTGTACACTTCAGATCCCGTTGTAATGATGGAGCATTTTTTTGTCGTATCAAATGGAATGATTTCTAAAATAGGAACACCATTCATTATTTTCTTCGCTTCATCCATTACTTTTTCTTTTGTGAAAAGCGGGATAATTCTCATTCCAGCAATTTTTTGTCCTTTTCTTACTGGTTGATTACCCAGAACGGTTGCAATGGATATGTCATCAATTGAATTCAACCTAAATAATCTATCTCTGTCGACTTTCAAAAATCCATCCACATCGGAAATTATTTCAATCTTACCTTCTTTTATATCAGATGAGTGCATGTGTTCGTTGATGCAGATATCTTTCAATATAATTGCACAATCATTTTCGTGCAAATCATCATCTTCTAATTCCATAACGTAAATATGTTCTTTGCCCATGCTCAACAAAACAGGAATATCTTCTTCTGTAATAACGTGACCTTTCTTAAAAGCTCTTTCCTTAACCACGTCTTTTACAATTCTAGTCATATCATGCGGTAAAATGTGACCTACCGCATCTTCAGTTCTAACTACTTTCATTTAAAAACCCCTCTTAATTGATATTCCTATTTTATCACGAAATCTTTATTTTTTAAAACACACAACGAAAAAACTGGAGTTTCCTCCAGTTTATTCTTCTTCGCTAACCAAATCATAATATACGTTGCTTGTTATTTTAAATATTATAAAATACACTACAATTATTATAGCTACTGATATTGCAAATGGAATTGCAAATTCAGATATACTTCTTACCCCGAACATTCCCGATAATTGATACAACATTTTTGATGCAACTGCAGAATGAATTACTGCCACAAAAAGTGGTAAGAAGAACATCCAATAAATTTGTTGCGATGATGTCTTTTTTATCATTTTATTTGATAGTCCGACTTTTTTCATCGTTTGAATGTTTTTCCTATCTTCAATCCCTTCTGATAAATGCTTGTAATACGCAATGATTGAAGTTCCAATTAATAAAACAAAACTTATGATGAAACCAATGTACAAGAATGCTCCAAACATAGTGTACACAGCGGACTTTGTTTCTTGTCTAGATACAAATTGAAGAGAACTGTCCTTGGAGATAAATTCTTTTCCATCTAGTTTTTTGTCTGAATCTAAAAAGTAAGATACATCTACTTCTAAAGGTTTACTTGCCACTTCATTATCCGTAGGCATTCTGAAATCATCGCAAAATCTTATCAAATCCTCATAGTTTTTTACAACGACGTAGAACATATCCGCAGCAATATTTCTTCCTTCGATCTCGTTGATTTTTTTGAATTTGTAATCAGCACTTCCCAAAGTTATCTTATCAGATGTTATATACTTCATGTAATTTGAATTCAATAAAATTTCTCCGTCGTTCAATGAATAATTTTTTGAAAACTTATTGTTAAAAGAATCCAAAGTTTGAATCATAATATAGACAGGCTTGGTATTATTCTTTCCAATTTTAGAAAATTTATTGCCATCAAGGTTTGCAAACATCATTGTACTAACTTGATAATAATCATTTTTAGGATTTGTTTTTTCTGTAATCATATTTTTCAATCTAGTTTTTTCTTTTTCGATGTTTTTAGAAAAATCCTTGTCTGGTGTAATCAATCCTGTCAATTTGTAATCTCTGTTTGTTGTTGAGTTTACAACTTTTTCTGCACTATTGTAGATTGCCATTGTAGTCGACAATGATACTACAACTCCTGTGCACAAAATTGCAATACTAGCTAATCCCACCGCATTTGATTTCATTCTGTAAAGCATTCCAGAAACTGTAATAAAATTTTTCGATTTGTAGAAGAAATTCTTATTTTTCTTCATCATTTTTAGTACAAAAATAGTTACTGCAACAAATCCACAGTACGTTCCAAACAATACAAGTAAACTTGCCACGAAAAACATCAACAAGCTTTCCAAGCTTCCTTCGATTGTCAACGCAATATAATAGCCAATTGCAGTTAGAATTATAGCTAAAACGAAAAATACTACTTTGACTTTTGGCTCTGATTCCGATTTTTGTCCTTTTGCAAATAAATCTCTAGTTGTAGCAGATTTTATATTCACGATATCAAAAATATAAGTCAACACACTCATACCGAAGTTAAATATCAACGTTAATATAACCGCTAGTATCGAAACCCCAAACTGCATTATACTGAAATTTTCTTGCATCAATTTTCCAACTGCCAAGAACAATACTTTTCCCAATGTGATTCCAAAAACAATTGTTAATGTTGAAATAAGCACAAAAAATATCGACTTCTCTTTTAATAAAATTCTATTTATGTGCTTGTTCTCCAATCCGAAAACACGATACAATCCAAATTCTTTGAACCTTCTTTTTATCAAAAATCTATTAGCATACATAATAATAGCGAATGTAAATATCGATATTATAATTGATCCGAAAACTATTATTGCTCCAAATTCATCTTTTTGCATAACGTATTTATTATCTAATAAAGATATCATTATGAACAAAATCGCCACCATAATACTCGTTGACAAAATATATGGAATATTTACGATTTTGTTGGCTTTTAAGTTTTTGAGAGCAAATTTCGTAGATAATTTAGAATTCATTATCTACACCTCGATTATTAATAACAGTCAATGACTCATTAATTCTCTCCATAAATTCTTTGTTGTCACTGTTTCCCTTGTAAATTTCATGGAACACAACGCCGTCTTTTATAAATATTACTCTGTTAGAAAATGAAGCTGCTTTCACAGAGTGAGTTACCATCAATATAGTTTGTCCTAATTTATTGATTTTTGTGAATAAATCAAGTATCATATCTGATGATTTTGAATCCAATGCCCCTGTAGGCTCATCTGCCAATATCAAATCTGGTTTTGTAATCAAAGCTCTTGCAATCGCAATTCTTTGCCTTTGTCCACCACTAACCTCATAAGGATATTTGTTGACAAATGATTCAATTCCCAATAATCCTTGGATTTCAGACAATCTTTGCTCCATTTCTTTTGGCTTATAATCTGAAAGTACCATTGGCAAAAATATATTGTCTTTGTTTGAGAAAATATCTAATAAATTGAAATCTTGAAATACAAATCCAAGTTTTTCTCTTCTAAACTTTGCAACTTCCGATTCTTTTAAAGTGGATATATCTTTGCCATTTATCACAACCTTGCCATTAGTTTGCTTGTCTAATGTTGATATTACATTCAGTAAAGTTGTTTTACCTGAACCTGATTCTCCCATTATTGCTATAAATTCATTCTTTTCTACAGAAAAATTCACATCTTTTAATGCTACTGTTTCTACATTTTTTGTTTTGTATACTTTTCTTATGTTTTTTAATTCTAAAATATTCATAACACCCTCCATAACTATATGTTAAATGAATTTAGAAAAAGTAGCATTTATCTAAACTAACAAAAATCATTCAATCTTACAAAATCGTAAGATTAGTTATTCACAATTATATAAAATTTACTACCTTGACCTACAGTAGAATCGACTTTCAAAGTTATTTCCAGTTTATCTGCGATAGATTTTGCCAAATACAAACCCAACCCACTCGATTTTTGTTTTAATCTTCCATTAAATCCCGAATATCCTTTATCAAAAATCCTATTGATATCTTCCTCTGGAATCCCTATTCCGTAATCTTCTATTAAAATCACTATAGAATTGTCTTTCTTAAAAGAATCTACAATGATCTGTGAATTTTCGGAGTATTTAATCGCATTGGAGAGAATTTGTTCCAACAAAACACTTAGCCATTTGCTATCTGTAATGCATTTTAATCCGTTTTTTCTAAAATCCAATCGTATATGTGAGTTAATAAACAGAAGTGAGTATTTTTTTATCAACATATTGAGTAGATTATCAACATCTACAACACTTATATCCATGTCTTTTTCGTGCAAATTAAGCTTCAAATAATTTATAGCCATATTCGTGTAGTTGTCGATTGATTTAAGTTGCATTTTCATTTCTTTATTATCTTCTGTCAGAATTTCCAAGCAAGTTATTGGTGTTTTGATCTGATGTACCCACATAGAAAAATATTCTTGGATATCTTTTTGCCATGAAATGTAGTCATTTCTCATACTTTCAATTTGCTTTTCTAATTCTTCAATTTTCTCTTCATTTGACAATTCCTTTTGAAAATCAAAGTATTTAATTACCAAATAAATAAAAAATACAATCAAACATATTTCAAATCCTTGGATAAACACTCTTATATCCACATTGTTCAAATAACAGACTATAAAATAGATAGCATGTATTGATATAAAAAACAAAATCGAATTGAGATTTTTCTTCAAAAAGTATAATAATTTATTCATTTTGATTACTTCCGTCATTTAAATAGTAGCCTGAATATTTCTTCGTCAACAAGAAGTTATCCAAGCCAAGTTTATTTAATTTTTTTCTGATTCTGTTGATATTCACGGCTAATGTATTATCATCAATGAAAAAATCATTTTGCCAACACTGATCCATCAATTTTTCTCTAGTTACTATTTCACCTTTAGCTTCGAATAACGATTTTAAAATTAGCATTTCTGTCTTGGTAAGATTAGTATCCTTGTCTTTATATTCCAGCCTAAATTCGTTAATAAAGAGCACAGCATCATTAAAATCTAAGGCACTTTTGATTGTATTATTTCCGTAATATCTCTTCATTATGGCATTAATTTTCACCATTAGTACATCAAAATTAAATGGTTTGGTGATATAATCATCTGCTCCCATCTGCATTCCCATTATGATATCCAAATCTTCTGATTTTGAGGATATAAAAATTATTGGAATGTCAGTTGTATTTCGTATTTTTTCGCACCAAAAATATCCATTAAAGCTAGGAAGAATAATGTCCATCAAAATTATATCTGGCTTTATTTTCTTGACATCCTCCATAATATCTATTCCAGAATTTGTGAACACCTCGTATTCCCAATTTTCTAAATATTCTTTAAGCGAATTTAAAATTATTTTATCGTCTTCAATAATTAAAACCTTCATACTAAAATTATACATAAACTAAAGTGAAAATGATACTTATGCTATTGTCGCAATAAAAAAATTAGTGAACTAATAAAAGTTCACTAATTATATTTACTAATCGTTCATTATTCCCATTCTATCAAATACATAGAATAATAAGCTTAACACTACTGCAACAACTGATGCGAGAACCATTCCTGATAATGATACTCCCAAGAAGTTTATTTTCAATCCTGAAAGTCCAGTTACAAATATTACAGAAGTTAATATTAAGTTTTTGGATTGTGAGTAATCTACTTTTTGGTCTACTAATAATCTGATACCACTTGTTCCAATCATTCCGTAAAGTAAGAATGTTACTCCACCAATTACATTACCTGGTATCGATGATATTAATGCTGATAATGGTCCAATGAATGCCATTAAAATTGATATACAAGCTGCTCCTGCAATTACATATACCGAATAAACTTTAGTAATTGCCATTACGCCGATATTTTCACCGTAAGTTGTAGTTGGAACTCCTCCGATAAAACCAGATAATGCAGTTGAAAAGTTATCTGCAAAAATCGATCTATGAAGACCAGGTTCTTTTAATAAATCTCTTCCTATGATATTACTTGTAACTACTTGGTGTGATATATGTTCACTAGTTATTACCAAAATTACAGGCAACATTGTGATTATTGATTTTAGGTCAAATATTGGAAGTTGAAATTTAGGTAATGTAAATAGTGATGCTTGCATAACCGGTGTAAAATCAACCATCTTTAAAGCAACACTTACAATATATCCTGTTATAATTGCGATTAAAATTGGTATTGTAGCTAAGAATTTTTTAAACAAAACTGAACCTAAAATTGCTACTGACAATGTAACCAAGAAAACTATAAGGTCATTTGTAGTTCTTGTATCTGTCATAATATTTGCACCGATTTTACCGCCAGAAACAGTAGCTTGTGCGAGTTCAAATCCTATCAAACTTACAACACTCCCCATAGCTGCAGGTGGCAAAACAACATCAATCCAATCCGTTCCGAATTTATAAATTATGTATGCCAGAATACATCCAATAAGTCCTATTGCAACGAAGGCTCCTTGTGCATAACGAAATCCCGATTGCCCAATAATTATTGTTGCGGGTCCCAAGAAAGCGAAACTACTTCCCAAATAAGCAGGTGCTTTTCTTTTTGTAATCAAAATAAATAACAGTGTCCCGATACCGTTCATTAGTAAAACAATACTAGGATTGATCCCCAAAACTATAGGTACTAATACACTTGCACCGAACATTGCAAAAGTATGTTGAATACTTAGAGGTATTAGCATCTTTGGAGATACTTTTTCGTCTACTCCAATAATTCTTTTCATAAATCCTCCTTGATTTTTTATCTTTTATATTCTACATTGAAGTCAAATATATTTCAAGTAGTTTGACTTGTATATCTTCTAACTGATATAATAAAAGTCGTTATTTGAAAGGAATTTATTATGGAAAACAATGGAAATTATTTGAGAACAAAATTACTAGACAATGGTATCAAACCTACATATCAACGAATTGTAATTTTAGATTATTTGGAAAATAATCTTATTCATCCTACTGTTGATGATATTTACAATTATTTAGCTCCAAAATTAACTACATTATCCAGGACAACTATCTATAATACAGTTAAGGTTTTTGTCAAAGCAGGAATTGTGTCCGAACTTAATATCGATAATTCTGAACTTAGATACGACATTAAAACAGAAACTCACGGTCACTTTAAATGCGAAAAATGTGGTAAGATTTACAATTTTAATACGGAAAATACAATCGAAAGTTCCGATTTAAAAGGATTCAAAATCAATTCTACAAATATTTTGATTAATGGAATATGTAAGGACTGTTTGGATAAAGAAAATGAATAGTGAGTTTTACAAGATTGAACCTAGAGATGATTTGTACATCAAGTTATTGTTTATTTCAAAAACAGAACTGAAAATCAACGAAGAAATAAAACGAGGAATTCTTCCTTTTCACCAAATGTACTATTGTCTAAAAGGAAATGGAACTTTTATTGTAAACGACAAAAAAATAGAAATACTACCTTTTGATGTATTAATCGTCAATCAAGGATCCAAAATAACAGAAATTTCAAAATCAGAAAGTTTTGAGTTTTATACATTAGCTATTTCGGAAGTTTCATTTGATACAGAACAAAAAGATAAAGCCGTACTAAGCATCAAACACAACCACATTAATGACCGAGATATGGTTATTTTGTACTATATTAACAAAATTCTTGAAGAAGCCAAGTACAAGAGATTTAGATATCAAAGGGTATGCTCTTGTTTGATAAGTATTTTGATTACAGAAATTCAAAGACGAGGAGATCTAAAGTTTACAATGGATGATCCCGCACAAGATTCATTTACTAAACATGTCCATGATTACATCTATGAAAATTTCAACCAAGAAATAACACTTGACTCCATATCAGAAAAATTCATGATCTCCAAATCACATTTAATTCATGAATTTAAAAATAATTACGGAAAAACTCCAATGCAGTTTTTGCTCAACAGAAGAATGGAATCAGCAATGTTGTTATTAAAAACATCAAATAAGCCTATTAACGATATAGCAAAACTCTGCGGATTCAATTCACAATCTTATTTTGATCAAGCGTTTCGTAGAGTTGTAAAAGTCACTCCTAACGATTATAGAAACAAATACAAAACAAAAATCAAAAAAATAAAAAAATAGACTTTGTTTAACATATCAATGTTTCAAACAAAGTCTTTTTTTACTTATTCAGACACTAATGATTTCACAAACACCAGCTTTTTCTTATCGCTGTTTTTTTCAGAATAATTATATCCATCACAAGAAAATTTCTTCAGCTGTTCAATATTTTCAATATGATTTCTTGCCATATAATTTACCATTCTACCCCTAAGAATTTTCGATGGAGTCGCTTTTGTCTTCAATTTAATATCTCCATCGATCAATACTTCTTCTTTGAACTCAATTTTAACTGGTGCTTTATCTAGGTACTTGTAAATATTTTGGCCATACTCTTTTGAAGCCAAGTCGATTATTTCTTCACCTTCAAAGTGATTTCTTATTTCATCTTCCCAGAACTCATACAGATTAATAAACTTATCTTCGAAATCCAATCTGTATTTTGATATTTGATCAAATGGTCTAAGTATTCCATAAAGTCCCGATAAAATTCTGAGATGTTCTTCTAAATATTCGAGTTTATCTTCATCTAATGAGTCAACATCCATGTACTGATATTGAATCCCGTCAAAGCTTCTTATAGCACAACCTTTTGGTGATACATCAAAGTTTTTATATAGCTTGTAACTTTCCTCAGCTATTTTGTCCGAACATTTCCACATTGATTTTAGTTCTTCAATGGATTTTTCTTTCATTATTGAAACTAGCGCATTTTTCTTATTTTCAAATAAACAATCAATATTCTCTTTTTTTAATTTTCTAATCTTAAATGTTTTCGCTGGTGAAATTATAATTTTCATTATCCGTTCCTGTTCATATTTTCAAATCACTCGTGATAAAATCGCTCGTAAGAAATTTTCATCTATTCAATCAAATCTTTACGAATTTCTTTTTGTCTTTATCTCAATAGTCTTATCAGCGATATTTAACGCAGATTTCCTGTGGGACACTATTAACATAGATTTGTTTTCTTCTTTCGAAATCGCATTTAAAATAATGCCCTCATTCAACGCATCTAAATTACTAGTTGGCTCATCTAAGATATATAATGGCGCATCGTGTAGAAAAACCCTTGCTAGACCAATTCTCTGCTTTTCACCACTGGACAATTTTTCTCCGAGTTCTCCGACATTTGTCTCATATCCATCTTTAAGCGAGCAAATAAAGTCATGGATCGATGCTTTCTTGCAAGCCTCTATCACCTCATTCAAGCTCGCATCTTTTTTTGCTATCTTAATATTTTCTAGTATGCTACCTTGAAAAAGAAACGTCTCTTGAGTCATATAATTTTCTATGTCGCGCAAATCTTTTGTGTTGACTTGTTTGATGTTTCTGTCCGATATTTTAATCTCGCCTTTGTCGACATCCCAAAACCTCATTATAAGTTTCAAAAGAGTCGATTTTCCAGATCCACTTTTTCCAAAAATCGCTAATTTTTCGCCATTTTCTAAATTGAGGTTGAAATCATTCAAAATAATCTCATCATTATAGCTAAAAGTTATGTCCTCAATTTTCAAATCTCTAAAATACGTTTTATTTTGGTCGTAAACTTCGAGAACTTGAGGTTTTTCTTCAAGTATGTTTAGCACTCTATCTCCACTGGCAAAAGTGCTTCTAAGATTTGCCGACAGACTTGAAAGAGCTATCACCGGCCCAAAACTCGACATAAAAAGAACTGTGACTACAATTAATTTATTTATATCGAAGATAGCTACCATTTCGTTTTTCATAATTACAAACATAATAAGACCAAGAAGTGCAACAATCGATGTTGTAAAACCCCTATTTTGTGCTTCAAAAACTTTTATACGTTCTTGTTTTCTATTGAGTTTCACAGTCGTTTCATCAATGTAGTCGAGTCTTTTTTCTCCATAAGAGTATTGTATTACTTCCTTCATTCCTCTCAAAGAATCCAAAAGATATGAATTTAAATCTGCAAATTCATTTCTCAATTCCAACCCTTCCTTCTTGCCACTTTTTGAAGAAAAGATAGGTAGAAATAGCCCAACAATTAAATATGAAATCATCGCAAAAATCGCAGCTTTAACACTGTATGCGAATAAAATCGAAACAACAATAACGCTTGTGATAAAAGCTATAAAAATTGGCGATATAGTGTGTGCATAAAAAACTTCAAGAAGTTCTATATCGCTTGTAATAAGAGAAATAAGATTTCCCTTTTCTTTTCCTTCTAGCTTTGCTGGTGCAAGTCTCCTAAGCGCTCTAAAAACTTTATTTCTTATTATAGCTAGTAGCTTAAACGCGATAAAGTGGTTGCACAACTGCTCTACATATCTCAAAAATCCTCGTGAAATCGCCAGCACTATCAACAATATGAAGCTCATATTCAAATTAATTTGATCTGCTCTTGATACAATATTTGCAATTACATAAGAAGAATATGCAGGGATAAAAATTGCTGCCAAATTCCCAATAACTCCTGCTATTATTGCCAGAAACATAAACCCTATTAGCGGTTTTACAAGAGTTATCAATTTCATCATAATATTAAATCCACTTCTCCTCATATTATATTTCTCCTAGATTTTCTAATTTATATTGCTCTGTGAACATCTTTTTATACAAACCATCATTCGAGATTAATTGCTTATGGCAACCTTGCTCTATAATATTTCCGTTTTTCAAAACGTAAATTTTTTCTGATGAAGTAACATTTGCAAGTCTGTGAGAAATCAACACAACGATTTTGTCTTTTGCAATTTCATTTATGAGATTCATTATTATTTCTTCGCTTTCCAAATCTATGTTAGATGTCGCTTCATCAAAAATATATACTTTGCTATCTTTTAGTATGGCTCTCGCAATTGCCAATCTCTGTCTTTGTCCACCCGATAGATTTGAGCCCGCTTCGTTAATTTTTGTGTCTAATGAGTTTTCAGATTCGAAAAAATCATAGAGATTTACTTTTTTCAGTATAGTATACATATCATCATCTGATACATCTACATCTCCCATAGAAAGATTATCTCTCAGACTGCCTTTGAAAATATAACTGTTAGCCGAAACTATCGTCACATTTTTCATCAAATCAGATTCTTTAATGTCGAAAAGCTCGGTATCTTCATACATTATTTTTCCGGAAGTTCTTTTGTTTATACCGAGAAGAAGAGATGCAACAGTTGATTTTCCCGAACCAGATTCTCCAACAAAAGAAGTAATAGAATTGGAACTTATACAAAAAGACAAATTGTTTATTATGTTTCTAATTCCATCGTATGAAAAATCCACATTTTCAAATTTAATAGAAGATAGTTCTCTCGGAAATTCTCTATCTCCTCTTTCTTCAATATGAGAATCAAGTATTTTAAATATTTTATCGCTTGCTGCCATACCATTCATTGATACGTGAAAAAACGAACCGAGTTGCCTTAGTGGAATGAAGAAATCTGCTGCAAGTAATATCACAATAATCGCAGATTTTAGTGAAATTTGACCATTTACAAGTTGAACTATTGATATGATAGAACCAATCGCAGCTCCTCCAAATGCGATTACATCCATCACGGTAATGGAATTTAACTGCATACTCAAAACTTTCATCGTTATCCTTCTGAAATCTTCAGCTTCCCTGTCCATTTTTTTCTCGTAGTCGTAATCTCTTTGATATATCTTCAATGTAGTAAGACCAGCTACATTGTCAAGAAATGTCTGTCCTAAATTTGCGTAATTTCCCCAGTATTTTCCCAAAAGTTTTTTTGCAAATTTCATAATTGCTACTATGGATAATGGAATCAACGGAACTGCTATTATCATCACCAAAGCTGCTTTTGGAGAAAAAAACATAAGTACCGCAAATAGAGTAACTGGTGCAAGAATGCTATATCCAAACTGAGGTAAAAATCCACCGAAATACATTTCAAGTTGTTCTATTCCATCGCCCGCAAGTTGCAATAATTCTGACGTGTTTACGAATTTGTTATATGATGTACCGAAGCTAAGTAATTTTTCGTATAATTTATGTCTCAACTCTTTTTTCACTATAACAGATGCTTTCTGCGATAGAATATGACTATTATAACTTGTAAAATACCTTACAATTATTGTCAAAATCATAATAACCAAAGAAATGTAAAATGAGTCTCCAATTTCTTTTTTTTCATAAATATTTTGAATAACGCCTGAAATCGTTATTACAAAAATAATATTAAAAACAAGCCCAATCCAGTTTAATAAAACAGTGTACAAAACATATTTTGTTGAATCCTTCATCATAGCAATAAGTCTTTTATTTATCATTTAAATTCCTCCAAAAGTGATTAAATGTATGTCTGAGAAGCGCTAATGGTCTGTAAAAAATCAACCTCGGCCCTGAATATTTCATAACTCTCTTGATATCTTCTCTTCTGTTTTTGCTGAAACATCTAATTGAACATGATGAACAAAAATTTCTTTTATCTTTATTCTGACAATTTTCCAATCTATTGTGAGAATACATCCTTAGGCTTTCCATCGAATCTTTTTCACTTTTATGGTCTTTTATGTAAATATCAAACATAATATCCAATAATTGTTTCTTATAATCTATCGTAATTTTCATTGAGCAGTCCCTTTCCAAGTATAAAGTTTTTTATTTAAAAAATTCTAATTAAAAGCGATTTTTAATAAAAAACAATATTTTAAAATAGTTCAAAAAATTAAATAACTAAATCTGATAAAAATTTTTTCATTTATCCTTCGAACTTAGATTAATACTACTAAAATAATAGCATAGCTAATAAATATTATCAACATAACTAATCATAATTTTATGCGAAATTTTTAAAAAAATTTATCCAAAAAAATAAAAAAAGACTGCATTTAATAATTTTATTTATCAAATACAGTCTAATTTTAATTTATTAGCTTTCTTGTTTTGCTATAATATCTTTAACTTTCATAAGTCTTGTAATATTAGCACGTTCATTTTCATCAAGCTTAGCTCTGATATATTTAATTGTTTCTTCTAAGTCTGGAATTGTTCTATATTCCAAAGCGTTTACTCTTCTTCTAGTTTGTTCAATTTCATCCGCCATTAATTGTGTGGCTTTTTCGATTTGTGCCAATTCTAACATTTCATCCATTACTGAATTCAATGAATCAATTGCCAAGTCCAAATCTTGAGATGTTTGAGCATATCCATAAGGATATATTTCACTAGAATCAGCTTCACCTTCACGAGTAAATTTCATTTGTGGAATAATAACACTCATTACGTTTTTAGTTTCGATATCAACATTTACCTTTGTTTTTGGAAAAGATACCGCTTCATCTAAAAACTCTGGACTCATTATTGCACTGGCCATTAGAAAATCACTAAAAGAGTTTTGAAGTTTCGCTTCAACTTTTTCTCTTAGAGCTTTGTTCTCTTTAATCATTTCGATGAATTGTCTCATAAGTTCATCTTGTTTGTCTTTTAATAACTTGTGACCTCTAGAAGATGTTTTGAGCCTAGCTTTCAGCTCCGAAAGAGCCATTCTTGTAGGATTGACATTGAGTCTTGCCATTACTCATCAGTCCCTTCACCATTTCCAAGATATTTATCTATTAATTCATCTTTGATTCTCTTCAATTCTGTACGTGGTATTTCTTTTAATAAATCCCAACCTATATTAAGAGTTTCTTCGATTGATCTATCAGTATAATAACCTTGATCTACATATTCTCTTTCGAATCTTTCAGCAAATTTAGCAAATGCTTTATCAGCATCACTTAACGCAGATTCCCCAAGGATTGCGGATAATTGTTTTGCATCAAGTCCTGATGCATATCCTGCGTAGATTTGGTTCATTGTATCTGCGTGGTCTTCTCTTGTTTTGCCTTTACCAATACCTTTATCCTTAAGTCTTGATAGTGATGGAATCGCATTGATAGGTGGTTCATAACCTTTCTTGTATAATTCACGTGAAAGTATGATTTGACCTTCTGTAATGTATCCTGTCAAGTCTGGTATTGGGTGAGTAATATCATCTTCTGGCATTGTCAAGATAGGAATTTGTGTAATAGATCCTTCTCTTCCAACAATCTTACCAGCTCTTTCGTATAAAGTTGCAAGGTCAGTATACAAATATCCTGGATATCCTCTACGTCCTGGAACTTCTTTTCTAGCTGCTGATACTTCACGTAGTGCTTCTGCGTAGTTTGTCATGTCTGTCATGATTACTAATACGTGCATGCCCTTTTCAAAAGCCAAGAATTCTGCACAAGTAAGTGCCATTTTTGGAGTTGAAAGTCTTTCAATTGCTGGGTCATCCGCTAAGTTCATGAACAATACTGCTCTGTCGATGGCTCCAGTTTTATTGAAGTCTCCGATGAAATATTGAGCTTCTTCAAATGTTATTCCCATCGCAGCAAATACTACGGCGAATTTATCGTCTTTACCTAATACTTTTGCTTGTCTTGCTATTTGGGCTGCTAATTTATTATGAGGAAGACCTGATCCTGAGAATATAGGAAGTTTTTGTCCTCTAACAAGAGTATTCAAACCATCTATTGTAGAAACACCTGTTTCAATAAATTCTGATGGATAATCTCTCGATACTGGGTTGATAGATGAACCATTGATGTCCACTTTATCTTCTGGAATAATTTTAGGGCCATTATCTATTGGTCTACCTAAACCATCGAATACTCTACCAATCATATCTTCAGATACTCCAAGTTCCAAAGGTCTACCCAAAAATCTTACTGTAGTTTCTTGTAAGTTGATTCCTTTTGTACCTTCGAATACTTGAACCATTGCTACATCGTGGTCAATTTCTACAACACGACCACGTCTTTTTTCACCATTTTGTAATTCTATTTCAACAAGTTCGTCGTATTTTACGCCTTCTACACCTTCTACCGCCATTAATGGTCCGACTACTTCTGTTACTGAATTATAATCTTTAATCATTAACGTTCACCTCCATTAACTAAATCGGTAATTTGTGATTTAATTTCTTGTTTAATTTCGTCAAATCTTTGTAATTCGTCTTCTGGAATATTTTTTGCACGTGTGATTTTTTCTCTTACAGGAAGTTTTGAAATTTCTGAAACATAAGCTCCTTCTTGCAAAGCTTCCAAGGATTCCTTGTGGAATGTTAATATTAAATCCAACATTTTTGCTTGTTTGTCCAATGAACAGAATGTATCTGTTTCGTGGAATGCGTTTTGTTGCAAGAAATCTTCTCTCAAAGATTTTGAAGTTTCAAGTTTGATTTGATCTTCATCGCTTAATGAATCACGTCCAACCAATCTTACTATTTCTAGTAAAGATGATTCTTCTTGTAATAACTTCATAGATTGTTTTCTATAATCTGAGAATTTAGAATCTACATTTGCATCCAAATATTCGTCAATCTTATCTTGATACAATGAATAAGAGTTAATCCAGTTAATAGCTGGGAAGTGTCTCATGTAACTTAATGCGTAATCCAATCCCCAGAATACTTTTACAATTCTAAGTGTAGATTGTGTAACTGGTTCTGAAATATCTCCACCTGGAGGAGATACCGCACCAATAACTGTTAATGATCCATCTCTTCCATCACTACCTAAACATTTTACTTTACCAGCACGTTCGTAGAAATCAGCAATTCTTGATGCCAAGTATGCAGGGTAACCTTCATCACCTGGCATTTCTTCAAGTCTACCACTCATTTCACGAAGAGCTTCTGCCCATCTTGATGTTGAGTCGGCCATCATTGCTACTGAATAACCCATATCTCTGTAGTATTCAGCAATTGTAATTCCAGTGTAGATACTTGCTTCTCTGGCTGCTACTGGCATGTTTGAAGTGTTTGCTATCAAAACAGTTCTCTTCATCAATGATTGTCCTGTCTTAGGGTCAATCAACTCAGGGAATTCGTTAAGTACGTCTGTCATTTCGTTACCACGTTCTCCACAACCTACATACACAACTATTTCAGCGTCTGCCCATTTAGCTAATTGGTGTTGAACTACTGTTTTACCACTACCGAAAGGTCCTGGAATTGCTGCGGTACCACCTTTTGCAACTGGGAAGAATGTATCAATAACTCTTTGACCAGTAATCAATGGTTTAATTGGATCTTCTTTTTCCTTATATGGTCTACCATCTCTTACAGGCCATCTTTGAATCATGTTTATTTCAATATCGTTTGATTTATCTTCAACAACGCAAACTGTTTGTTCAACAGTAAATTCTCCAGATTCAATTGATTTGATTTTACCAGATACATTTGCTGGAACCATTATTTTGTGAACAATAACTTCAGTTTCTTGAACTTCACCAATAATATCTCCTGGTTCAACTTCATCTCCAACAGATTTAACAGGTTTGAATTCCCATTTCTTTTCTCTGTTTAATGATGGAGCGCTAACTCCTCTTAATAAGAAGTCTCCAGCTTTTTCTTGCAAAGATTTTAATGGTCTTTGAATACCATCAAACATTTGCTCTAATATACCAGGTCCCAATTCGATTGAAAGTGGATGTCCTGTAGATACAACTTTATCTCCAGGGCCTATTCCTGTTGTTTCTTCATATACTTGAATTGAGGCTTTATCGCCTCTCATTTCAATAATCTCTCCAATGAGCTTATCGTCTGAAACCTCAACCACGTCATATACGCTTGCGTTTTCCATTCCTTCAGCAACTACCAAAGGTCCGGATACTTTTAATACTTTACCTTCTTTCAATATAAGCTCTCCTTTACAAAATGTTTGCTCCAACAGCTTTTTCAACATTGGTGTTGATTCTGTTCATTCCAATGTTCAAGCTACCTTGATTAGAAGGTATCAAGATAATAGCTGGTGAAACTTTATCATTATATCTGTCTATTGTTTCTTTGATTTTTTCTGCTATTTGTTCAGTAATAAAAATCACGCCGTAATCTTCTTTTGCTAGTCTGTCTACAGTTTTTCTAGCATCTGTGCTTTCAATAGATTCAAATACATCTACTCCCAAAGCTTTAAAGACTAATACAGAATCTCTATCACCTACTACAGCTACTTTTTTACGCATAACTTAACCTCAACTTACTCCTGATGTAATCAGGTTTCAATGAGTTAATCTTTCCTACAAAAATAATCCTCAAATTCTTAATTTCAGTTTCTTTTGCAAATAAATATCCAAACAAAACCTCAGGTCCATAAGTAACCTTTTTGATTTCTTTGATTTTTTCCATCAAATAATCATCCATTGCTTTTTCAAAAACAGACAAACTATTTGATTTCTTATATTCACTGATAGCTTCCTTCACATAGTAGTAAATTCTAGCTTGTTTGAATAATGGACTATCTTCAGTAATTTCAGAATGCAATTCAGCTTCAAATTTTTCAGATTCAATACTTCCATTTGGAATAATAACTTTTTTCAAAAATTCTAAGCTTTTCTTTTGATTTTGTACTCTAAGTAAAGTTTTAATATTTGTAAAGTCTATCAAATCTTCAACATATTCATTTATCAAAACTGAATCTATTTGTTTTGCAATTTCTGATGTTTCCACAAAATACTCTCTGTCAGCATAAATATCTACCATTTGAGGATCTTGGTTTTCTTCGTAATCAGCGATTGATTCTCTTATAACTTTATCGAAATGTTCCATTTCACTTTCGGTATTTTCTTTAATAGAATCCCTCATAGTTTTGAATTCCATTCTAGTTATATCACTTAACATAGAAGAAAAATCTTCATCTTTTAGATATTCTTTAATTAACACTTTTAAATTATGATAATCGTATTTTAATGCAATTAAATCAACAGGATATTGGAAACTACTCATATCATACATATATTTATAAGTCTTTTTTAACTCATTTTTCAAAGCAACATCGTAATTCTTATAATTATCAAGCTTCGCAAATTCTGATTGATATACTGAATCTGAAAGTAGTCTTACGGTTTCTTCTAAGTTACTTGCATCTATCAGTCTTTCATAATCATTCTTGCTCAATAATTCTTTTTCTTTGACACGAGTTATAGCAGATTGATGTATGAAATTTTCTTTTTTCATATTATCACCTACTTCTTAAAAAGAGTTTTTGCAATTTCTACTTCCAATTCATCTTTCATTGAATCGACCAGTGAAGAAAAATTATTATTAATTAATACATTACCTCTTTTAATACAAAATCCGCTGTCAACTGTTTCATCTGATAATTTTACATTAAAGTTTTCATTCTTCAAACTGTCGTATTTATCTGATTGTAATACTAACAAATCATCGCTATTCAAATCCATTTTGGATAAACTATTTGTTAAATATTTTTTATAATCTTCAAGTGACATGTTTTTTAATTTATCTTTAATTTTTTGTAAAACACTATCAATTACTTCTTGTTTTGCAAAAAGCGCATTATCTCTTGATTTTAAAACAACTTGAGATAAATGTCTGTCGTATACACCTTTTGCTTCAGATTCTGCTTTTTTTAATATTGTATCTTTTTCTTGATTAGCCTGGTCTATTTTAGTTTCAATGATTTTTTCTTTTTCTTGATTTGCATCATTTAGAATGTGTTCTGATTCTTTTTTTGCATCTTCAAGAATTTCATTAATTATATTATCTAAATTAGACATCTAAATCACCACTAAGCTTGGATTTGGTTCATTAATAAGAATGAAATAGCGAATGCTAAGATGGCATATAACTCAACCATTACGGCATAGATAATACCTTTTGCTTGTTGAGGTTCATTCTTTGCTAAGATGTTGATACCACTAACTGCTACTTTACTTTGAGCAATTGCTGAGAAATATCCTACAACACCTACTGGCAATGCTGCTGCGATGTAAACATAACCTTGTGCCAAAGAAATATTTCCACCTACAAGTTTGAATAGAATTAAGATACCAATTACGAATCCGTATAAACCTTGTGTACCTGGTAATAATTGAAGTACTAATGATTTACCAAACTTTTCTGGTTCTTCAATAACTACTCCAGCCGCAGCTTCCCCTGCCATACCTACACCTTTAGCAGATCCCATACCTGAGAACAAAACTGCTATTACTACTGATAATACTCCTAAAACTAATCCACCATTTTCTAAAAAGAATTTTTCCATAATATCCTCCTATTTGTTTGTTATGTTAAAATAATCTGATTCTGTTATAAGTTTCTTGAATGGCACTCCACCACCTTCGTAGAATTTATTAAACATTTCTACGAAAATCAATCTTGCAGAGTGAACGTATGCTGACAAGTATGATAAGAATGCGTTGAACGCTTGGAAAACCACGAATATGATAAGTCCAAATATAAATCCTATAATGCTTGAACCAGCCATCATTTTTACTATCATATTAATTGCTACTGCAATATATGCTCCTGATAAACCTAAAGCCATAAGTCTCATGTAAGATACGAAATCTCCTATCCAGCCTGATATTCCGTACAATGAATACAAACCTGAGCCAAGTCTACCACCAATGCTTTTTGCATCCCTTCCTGCTGTAAGAATAATTCCAACAGCTGATGCAATAGCAATCCATTTTGCAATTGTCAATGCAATAGCCGGAAATGCTAAAGACTTGCCAATTAGTAAAACTAATATACTAATAATAATTAGATACCATAGTCCTACATCATAAAATGCATCCAAAGGCTTGTGATCTCTCACCAACATGTATGCCTTGATTCCCAATGCAAAGAATAAATGTATAAAACCAAATATTAAGCATAAAATTATTAAAGTCATAGCATTTTTACTTGTGTCGATGATTGGAGTCATTGGTATAATTCCACCAAAGAATGATCCATAAATGTATCCCCAAAACATCGATGCAATTGATATGAACATAAAGAACTTCAAGAATTGCTTTTTCTTTTCATCAAGATTAAAAATCTTGAGTGCTGCTATTATTGCTATAAATACAATCAATCCATATCCTAAATCACCAATCATCATTCCTGAGAAGAAACAATAGAAAGGTGCCAATAATGGTGTTGGATCAACTTCGTTGTATTTTGGCAATGAATACATTCCTGTTATACTTTCAAAAGCTTTTGCAAATCCTCTGTTTTTCAAAATAATTGGTACATTTGGATCGTTTTTATCTGCTGGATTCATTTCCAAATAATACTTATTATTTAATGAGTTTTGTAATAGAGTTTCAAAGTCTTTTTCCTTGTCAGAAGGAATGTATCCTTCGATTATATCAATCTTATCTGTCCTCTTAATTTTACTTGTAGCTTCTTCTTTTAAGCTGTTGTTTTCAAGATAATCATGATAAATCTTAAATTGTTCAGTCAAATCTGTTTTTGATTTAATTTGATCTTCTATTTCTTTGTAGTGCTTTTTGTTTTCAATGATTTGTTCATCAATATTTTTAATTTCATCTTTTACAAGTCCATGTGATTTAATATTAATATTGACAAATCCATTGTCTCTGAGGATATCTTGAGCTTTTTCATAATCCTTAGCGATAACAAGCAAGTATACAAAGCCTGAATTTCGAGAAATTTCTTCGATATAAATATCTTCAATATCTTTTGTGTTTAATTTCAACTGATCGATGAATTTATCACTCACGGTTCCAGTAACTACCTTAACTCTTTTAAAATCATCGATTTTTGAAATATCCAAATCCAAATTCTCCCAAGGAATTAATTCGGACTTCTTTTGATTCAAAGTTTGATTATTTTGATCGAGCTCTATCAGTTGTTTATCTAAAGATGAAAGTTCTTTGTAGTGTTCATCAAAGTCAAAATCAAGTGCTTTTTTAGTAAGCTCATCTAGCTTAAATGTTTTCTTACCTTGTTTTAATTCGTCTATTTTATTGTGCTTTTCTGAATACTTTTCAAGCAAATCTATAGCCCATTTTACTTTGGTAAGCTTTTCACTAATGCTAACAATTTGTTCAGAATTATCTAAATTCCTTACACCTTGATTTTCGTCTTCTACTTTCTTTTCATCAATATGAACATAATTAAACTTTTGAAGATCTTCGAGTAATTTTTCTCTATCATAATCAAATGAATACAAATCAAATTTGCTCATTTTTACAATAGCCATTAACTCACTATCCTTTCAACGATTTTGTCTACAAGTCCTTCAACTGTATCTAAGTCGATGTTTTTAATACTTTCGTTATTCATCTTAGCTTTTTGTTCTAAATCTTTTGATTCTTCAATAGCTTTATTTTTTGAAGATTCAAGTTTTTCATTTCGAACTTTTTGAGCTTCGTTGATAATTTCGTCGTATTTTTGTTTAGCTTCTGATTTTGCATCTTCTACAATGCTTTTTCTTTTTTCATTAGCTTCATCGACAATAAGCCTAGCCTTCTCTTCAGCTTCTTTAATTTTTGATATAGCAGTATCTGACATTGTTTCACCTCCTAATTTAGAGATGGTTTTAGAATATTTGAAAATTATTCTAAAACCATAAGTATATAACTAAAAGCTTAAAGCTATTTAGTACCAAATAATCTGTCTCCTGCATCGCCTAAACCAGGTACGATATATCCGTGATCGTTTAATTTTTCATCTAGACCTGCCACGTATATATCAACATCAGGATGCTTTTCTTGAACCATTTTGATTCCTTCTGGAGCTGCTATTATATTCACCAATTTGATGTTCTTACATCCATGTTCTTTTAAGAACGTAATTGCTGCTTCTGCAGATCCACCTGTTGCAAGCATTGGATCTACAACGATAATATCTCTTTCTTCAACATCTTTTGGCAATTTACAATAATATTCAACAGGTTTCAATGTTTTTGGATCTCTGTATAATCCAATGTGTCCAACTTTTGCTGCTGGTAATACACTTAAAAATCCTTCAACCATTCCCAAACCTGCTCTTAAAATTGGAACTACTCCCAGCTTTTTACCACTCAATGTTTGGCCGGTAGTTTTTCCTATCGGAGTTTCTACTTCGCAATCTTCTAATTTAAAGTCTCTAGTAACTTCATAGCACATTAAAGTTGCTATTTCTGAAACTAACTGTCTAAATTGATTACTTCCTGTGTTTTTATCACGTAAAATTGTTAATTTGTGTTTAATCAACGGATGATCAAATACAGTTACTTTACTCATAATTCCTCCTATAAAATAAACTTTATACTCTTTATTATAACACACTAAATTACTTTTATGTTATTAGCACAAGATTTTTTAAGCCTGTTCATTATACTTATACCCATTTTTTGTTCATTTACCCCTTCACAAATTAATAATTTGTAGTTGAATTTGTCTAATTCTCTGAGGTATGTGAATATGTTATGCGCAAAATTTAAATAATCATTTCTTTTCGAAATTATTTTTACATTTTCAAAATTTACATTTTCTGCAGTTTCTTCTGTGAGTATAAATCCAATTTCATCAGTATTTATCCCCAAGTTATCCACGTAATTTTGTATGTTATCCATGTTTCCTTTGATTACTATAAGTTTTGTTTTGGGAGCGTAGTGTTTGTATTTTTGTCCTGGTGATTTTGGAATAGTGTTAGAATCAATTAATGATTTATCGTAAACAACCTCATCCAAATACTCTTCCAAATCTTCTTTTGTGTAAAAACCTGGTCGAAGTATTGTGTAAGGTTTTTCTGTCAAATCAACAACTGTTGATTCAATTCCAATGTTACAACTTCCTCCATCCAAAATCATTTCAATCTCGCCTTGCATATCGCTGTATACATCTTGAGCGTTAGTTGGAGATGGTCTTCCTGATTTGTTTGCAGAAGGGGCTGCTATTGGACATCCTGATTTATCTATCAAAAATCTCGCAATTTCATCAGAAGGATTTCTAATTGCAACTGTATCTCCACCACAACTTACCACATCATTAACTTTATCACTTTTTTTAAAAATTATAGTCAATGGGCCTGGCCACAAATTATCCATCAATTTTTTCTGATCTTCAGTTATTTCTGATGATAAATTCTTCACCATATCTTCGTTAGTTACGTGTAAAATTAATGGATTATCTCTTTTTCTTCTCTTGACATCAAATATTTTCTTGCAAGCTTCTTCGTCCAATCCATTTGCACCTAATCCGTAAACAGTTTCTGTAGGAAATGCTACTACGCTTCCATTTTTTATCAACTCTGCAGCTTTTTCAAGTGATTTTATTTTATTTTTTTCATCTAAATTTTCAATAATTGTATTCATATTAATATCTTTCTAATATAGCTTTCATTAATTTATTAGGATCGTGTACAATATAGTCATAGCTTATATCACATATATCTGCTTCGATAATTTCTATTCCTAATTCTTTCATATCTTCACGATCTTCATCAGTAAGATATATAGGAGTAGAATTTTCGATTGATTTGTATCTGTACTTGGCATATTTGTCTACTTCTTTGGAATTAACGACTATTTTATCGATAATATTTGAATTTGCGTGATCGATAATGGCAGCTACATGATCTGTAACGCTGTAGCCATTAGTTTCTCCAGGTTGTGTCATTATATTCAATATGTACACAACTTCTGCCTTTGTTTCTTTTAGGGCTTGTGATATATCTGTTACTAGAAGATTAGGAATTATAGATGTGTATAATGATCCTGGCCCTAAAAGAACAATATCTGCATCCATTATACTATCTATGGATTCTTTCAATGGCAAAATAAGTTTTGGTGATGTGTATACCCTTTTGATTTTACCTCCGTTTTTTCTGTTCAAAAACGTGATATTAGATTCACCTTCAATTGTAGATCCATCTTCCAATTCAGCGAATAATTTGACATTATCTAAAGTCATTGGCAACACTTTTCCTGTAATCGCAAGGACATTGCTTATTTCTTTTATCGCTTCATTGAAATCTCCGCATATATCATTCATCGCTGCTATCAATAAATTGCCTAGGCTCTGTCCTTTTAATTGGCCATTTGAAAATCTATAATTAATTAATTTTTCCATTATCGGTTCAGTATTAGCTAGGGCCACAAGACAGTTTCTAATATCACCAGGAGGTAGCATTCCCAAATCTTCTCTTAGAACTCCACTTCCACCACCATCATCAGCCACAGTTACAATTGTGGTTATGTTTGATGTGAAATTCTTTACTCCTCTTAATAATATAGAATTGCCTGTTCCTCCACCGATAGTTACTATTTTTTTACCAAAATTTTTGGTCTCTGTGGGATACATAAACTTTTTCTCCATTTCCTTCAAGCCTTGCTGTCAAAGCTTGTGCTATTGCAACGGACCTGTGCTTTCCACCGGTGCATCCTATTCCTATAACCAAGTTTGTTTTTCCTTCTTTTGAATATTTGGGAATCAAAAATTCCACCATATCTACTAATTTATCTAAGAATTCATTTGCTTCATCGAAGCCGAATACATAATCTTTGATGTCTGTATTTAATCCCGAAGATTTTTTTAATTCTTCAATGTAGTAAGGATTTGGGAGAAATCTTACATCAAATACCAAATCTGCATCCAACAAAATCCCATGCTTAAATCCAAATGATACAACAGATATTGCAAGTTTGGTGTCTACATCTTTAAGAGAAAATACATATAAAATTTTTCTTCTCAATTCTCCTAGTGTAAGATTTGATGTGTTGATGATTGAATCTGCTGAATTTCTAACTTCACTCAAAAGTTCTCTTTCATTAGAAATTCCTTGTGAAATATTTCCATTGATAGCCAAAGGATGTGGTCTTCTGTGTTCTTTGTATCTTCTGATTAGAATTTCATCCGATGCATCCAAATACAAAATTTTAACATCAATACTTTGATTTTTCAAAAGTGTTATTGACTTCATCAAATCAGCGAAGAATTCTCCACCTCTAATGTCAACTACGCACGCGATTTTATTGATTTTTTTCTTGCTTTTTGTAGTCAAATCTATAAAACTTAATAAAAGAGATGGAGGCATATTATCTAATGTATAATATCCCAAATCTTCTAAAATATGGCTGCTAGCACTCTTGCCAGCTCCACTCATTCCTGTAACAATTACAACTTCCATGAATTCTCCTAATCGATGTTTATAATTCTACTAATATCCAAACCTGATTCAATTACTCTTCTGATGCTGTCATCTACATTCGCAATATTTTTCTTGTGATGAGCATCACTTCCTAGACTAAATTTAACATTATAATGTGAAGAAATTTTGATTTCTTCTACTGATAAATGTGGATGGTGGTTGTTAATTTCCATTACCGTATTTGTTTTTTCGCATGTTTGTGCGATTTTTTCGATGTCCACATCTATTTTATCTCCTGGATGAGTTATTATGAAAATATCATTTTTTTCCAATGCTTTTACCATTGCTGTTGTGTTCAAATCAATCATTTTTTCTCTGACTGATGGACCCATCCAACTCAATCTTTTTAAAACATGATAATTATAAAAAGATTTCTTATCTACAAATCTAACTCCATTGTGAAATCCGACATTAATAAAATCAAAATACTTTTTTTCTTCTTCTGTAATATCTATTTGGCCATCGTATCCAATTACGTTGGCTTCAACTCCCATCAAAATTTCAATGTCGTCGTATTTTTCTTTGAGTCTGTCGATTTCTTGACGTTGTACTGGAATTAACTTTCTTTTTATTCCATACATCATGTGCCCTGGACCGTGATCCGTTATACTTATAGTCTTTAACTTTTTTGCTCTAGCTTCTTGTACAATTTCTTCGATTGTACTTTTTCCGTGATTGTTACGACTGTAAACTGAATGCACGTGATATTCTCTGGTTAATTTTATTTTATTTTCCACCGATAATTCTCACTTCTGGTTCTAATTTCACATTGAACTTTTCAAACACTACTTTTTGCACATGTTCTATAACAGCTACAACATCAGAGCATTTTGCATCTCCAACATTAACTATAAAACCGCAATGTTTCTCACTAACCATCGCATCATTGTACCTATAGCCTCTGAGGCCTGCTTCATCAATCAATTGTCCAGCGAAGTGTCCCTCTGGTCTTTTGAACACTGAGCCGCATGAAGGAAGCTCTAAAGGTTGCTTTGATGTTCTTCTTTCTGTGTAGTCGTGAAAATTATCGAGAATTTCTTTTTGGTCGCCTTTTTTTAGTATAAATTCAACTTCCAACACGACTAATTTTTCATCTTGAACTCTTGAATGTCTGTATGAAAAATCCATCTCGTCACAGTTAAGATATTTTACTTTCAAATCTGTATCAATCACCTTAACTCTGTGAACAATATCTTTCATTTCAGTTCCATAGGCACCTGCATTCATTGTAATAGCCCCTCCAATGTCTCCAGGTATGCCGCTAACGGCTTCAAAACCAGCATATGAGTTGTTAATAGCTAATTTACTAACAGAGCTCAATAACGCGCCTGATTGTGCTATTAAAAGATCACCATCAATTCTTATTTCATTGAAATTATCGTGTAATTTAATTACAACTTCTCTTAGCCCATCATCGCTAACTAACAAATTCGATCCGTTGCCTATAATTCTGTATGCAAAGTCGTTTTGTTTAATTAATTGGAGAGAATTTATTATTTGTTCTTCATTTTGTGGAAATATCATAACATCACAATTACCTCCAATTTTGAAAGTAGTGTGATTTTTCATCGGTTCATCGTACAAGATTTCCCCGATGTTTTTTCCATCAAAAACTTGTTTATAAATGTTCATAGGCTTGCTCCGCACTGTACAATGTTCCAAAAATTATAATTACATCATCCTTGAAATGTTCAATAGCATAATCCACGGCGTCATTTACATTTGATTTTGCAACAACATTATCACTATAAACTTCAATTTGTTTTTTCAAATCTTCTGCTTTTAATGCTCTTGGAGAATCTGGAGTAAATGTAACAAATGCTTTGGCATTTTCATGAATTAGTTTGATTTCGTCGTTGTAGTCTTTGTCTTTCAATACTCCGTAAACAAATACAATTTTTTTATCGCCAAACACAGATTCTATTGATGATTTTAATGCTTTTACGCCGTCGGCATTGTGCCCACCATCGTAAATCACTGTAGGATTGTGTCTAATTACATCAAATCTTGCAGGAATGTATGCGTTTTTGAACCCATTTATAATATCTTCATCAGACAAATCAAGTTCGTCTCTTAATACGTCAATCGCAGTCAATGCTAACTGAGCGTTAAATAATTGATATCTACCAACTAATCTAGTTTCAATGTGCAAATTTTTCCAATCAAAAGAATTGTGTGTTGCGTTGATTTCGATGTTTTTAGCTTCATCAAAATCACAAATATATAGTTTGTTGTTTCTTTCTTCTGCGACCTCTCTGAAAACGTCCAATACACTTTCTTGTTGATCGTAAACGACACATCTTCCGTTTTGCTTCATGATGCAAGCTTTTTCGTAGGCGATTTCTTCCAATGTATTTCCCAAATATTCTTGATGATCCAATCCAATTTTTGTAATTACTGATAACAATGTTTCATCTGTAGCATTTGTTGCATCCAATCTTCCACCCATTCCAACTTCAAGTACAACATATTCGCATTTTTGTTCTGCAAAATAATAAATCGCACACAAAGTTATAAATTCGAATGTAGACACTTTTATATCATTTTTTTCAATAGTATCCTTGATAATTTCGAAAATCCTCATGAAATCTTCTTCTGAAATTTCCTTGTCGATTTTTATTCTATCGTAGAAATTAATTATGTGAGGCGATGTGAAAAGTCCAGTTTTATATCCATGTTCTTTAAGCGTTTGGTATATAAAAGTTGATGTTGAGCCTTTCCCGTTAGTTCCAGCAACATGGATTATTTTAAAACTTTTTTCGGGATTGCCTAGAATCTTCAAAGTTTTTTGCATTCTATCAAGTCCCAACTTGTAACCATCTCTTCCGATTTTATCTAAATATTCATAAATTAATTCGCTATTCATTTTTATCTCCTAAATCTAAATATATATCTAATTATATCATTACTTACTATAATATAAAAAACTCGAGCGATTAAACTCGAGTTAATTTTTAATTCATCATTTTTAATTTTTCAGCTTGATCGTAGCTTGTCAAATCATCAATCATTTCTTCTATATCTCCATCTAAGAAATTTTGTAATTGGAATATTGTTTTGTTGATTCTGTGGTCAGTAATTCTTCCTTGTGGAAAGTTGTAAGTTCTAATTCTTTCAGAACGATCTCCAGTACCAACTTGAGATTTACGAGCATCTGCTCTATCTTTATTCTTTTCTTCTTCCATCAAATCATACAATCTAGATTTCAAAACTTTCATAGCTTTGTCTTTGTTCTTAATTTGTGATTTTTCGTCTTGGCATGTTACTACAAGACCTGTTGGGATGTGTGTAATTCTGACAGCAGAGTCAGTAGTGTTTACGCATTGTCCACCATTACCACTCGCTCTGAACACGTCTATTCTCAAATCTTTTTGTTCGATTTTTACATCGACATCTTCTGCTTCTGGCAATACCGCAACAGTTGCAGTAGAAGTGTGAATTCTTCCCGAACTTTCAGTTTGAGGAACTCTTTGAACTCTGTGAACTCCAGATTCATATTTTAATCTAGAATAAGCGCCTTTTCCTTTTACCATCATTACAACTTCTTTGATTCCACCAACACCTTGTTGTTGAATATCCATTATTTCAGTTGTCCAGTGTTTTTTGTCGGAATACATTTGATACATTCTCAAAAGTTCACCAGCAAATAATCCCGCTTCATCTCCACCGGCGCCGGCTCTTATTTCAATAAATACGTTCTTTTCATCGTTAGGATCTTTAGGCAACAACAAAATTTTCAATTCTTCTTGGTCTTTTTCGATTTGTTCTTCCAATGTTGAGATTTCATCTTTCAATAGTTCTTCCATTTCACTATCTCCAGTAGTACCCAACAGCTCCTTATCTTCTTCTAAATTTTTCAAATTATCTTTGTATGACAAATATTTATTAACAACTGGTTCTAAATCAGCGTGTTCTTTCATTAATTTCGTCCAATTTTCCATGTCAGCGATAACTTCAGGATCTGCGACTTTTACTTCTAAGTCTTTGAATTTATCAACAACACTATCTAAATTTTCAAACATAATTACCTCCTCGCAATTATTACTCTATCAAAACCGTTAAAATCTTTTATGCAATAGTGATTTTCAAATCCGTTTTCATCTAAAATCTCAAATATGCTCTCTCTTTGATTATAACCTATTTCAAAAGCGAGCATACCATCTTCATTTAAATAATCACTAGCTTGATTTATTATCTTTCTATAAAAATACAGTCCATCATCTCCACCGAAAAGTGCAGATCGTGGTTCTTTTAAAATTTTTGTTTCAAGTGAATTGAAATCTTTTTTGTCTATATAAGGCGGATTGGAAACTATCAAATCAAACTTATAATTCACATTCTCATACAAATCAGAATAAATAAATTCAACGTTAGTCGCATTCAAACTCTCTGCATTTTTCTTGGAAAGTTCAATAGCTTTTTTATTTATATCTACTCCCAAAACTTTTGAATTCAATTCCAAATTCAAAGTGATTGATATTATCCCCGATCCAATCCCGATTTCCAATATGTTCTCAAACTTACGATTTATTTTTATTATTTCATCTACCAAAATTTCAGTATCAAATCTTGGAATCAACACACTAGAATCTGTATAAAATTTTCTGTTGTAAAAGTATTTAAACCCAAGTATATATTCGATTGGAATATCCTCATCATAAAGTTTTTTATATTCTAATATTGTTTTCTCATCATTCTCATTTATCTTGTCATTTGAATGGATAATAGAGTCAGAGAAATTATAGTTATACAATTTTTCCAAAATCATAAGACAATCGGATTTATCGAACAAATTATAAATATCTTTTATTACCATAAATCTTCATCTTCTTTTTCTGGAATTACATTTTTTAGCGCCAAGATAGCTACTTCAATCATCTTGTCATCAGGTTCTCTTACTGTGAAAAACTTTTGAACCCATAATCCTGGCTTAACAAGCATTGCAGTAAGTTTATTATCATATTTTCCGATTAATCTATTAATTTCATAAGAGATTGACACAATCACCGGAAGTAATATTATACGATACAACATTCTCATCAGTGGATTTGGCCATCCAACTAAACCCAACACCAAGATTGAAATTATCATAACAGTAAACAAAAAGCTAGTACCACATCTTGGATGAAGTCGACTTTGTTTTCTAACATTTTCAACTGTCAAATCAAGTCCTTTTTCATAGCAATAAATACTTTTGTGTTCAGCTCCATGATATTCAAATACTCTTTTCATATCTTTTGAACGAGAAACTATAAAAAGATATGTAAAAAATATTATAATTCGTATCAGTCCTTCTATTAAATTGAAGCTAAAAGATGAATGGTTTAGCTTAACAAATGATGTAAGAAAAGTTGGAATAAAGAAGAAAAACAATAACGCCAATGCCACTGATACTATTATAGAAAACACATTTTCTATCTTTCTGGCATTGCTTTTAAAATGTTTATCGAAAAAATTTTCGCTATCATCTTCGTAGAAGCTTGCCGAATACATCAATGCATCCATTCCTAATTTCATAGAATCAAACAAGCTAACAACTCCTCTAATAAAAGGAATCTTCATCAAATTTATTTTATTGTTTTCTAAGTCTTTTACAACCAAATCAATGTCTTGATCGGGTTTCCTTACGGCTACGGAATACTTTGAAGGACCTCTCATCAAAATTCCTTCGATTAAGGCTTGTCCCCCAATTGTAGTTTTCTTCATTTCAATTTACCTTTTCATTGTTCATTATCTATTTTTTAACACAAAAATACCAGCACCAAAAAGGCACTGGCAAAAATGCTAATCCATGTTGTATTTTTTCTTGAATTTTTCTACTCTACCACCATGTTCTACAAATCTTTGACGTCCTGTATAAAATGGGTGACATTGACTACAAACTTCGACGTTTATGTTTTCTTTAGTAGATCCTACTTTAAAAGTATTGCCACAAGAAGCGCAAGTTACTGTAGCTTCGTGGTATTCTGGATGTAAATCTTTTTTCATATTATCACCTCGTTTTTCTCAAAATTATTTTCGACTTACCTATTATAACACATGAGTATGAACTTGTCTACCAAATTTGAATATTTCATTATAATTTTATTTACAAACTTTGCAAATCATTTATTGATTTTACAAATTCTTTGTTTGTTTTTGTGTTTTTAATCATTTTTATAATTTGATCTGCAATATCTTTATTTTCTTGTGAATTCAATTGTCTTCTTATTTTATTAATTGCAGATAATTCTTCTTTAGTAAGAAGCAATTCATCTTTTCTAGTTCCAGATTTATTCAAATCAATTGCAGGGAACACTCTCTGTTCCGACAGGCTCCTATCCAATTTGATTTCCATATTTCCAGTTCCCTTGAATTCTTCGAATATAACATCATCCATTCTAGATCCTGTTTCTATCAAAGCCGTCGCCAATATAGTCAGAGAACCGCCTTCTTCTATATTTCTCGCAGCACCGAAAAATCTTTTAGGGCCATTCAATGCTAGAGGATCAAGTCCACCAGACAAAGTCTTACCTGAATAAGGGCTAGTAACATTATATGCACGAGATAATCTAGTAATTGAATCGACCAATATTACAACATCTTTTTTATGTTCTACAAGCCTCTTGGCTCTCTCAATCACGATTTCAGAAACCCTAATATGATTTTGAGGCATCTCATCAAAAGTTGAAGCTACAACATCTGCTCCCAAAACAGAACGCTTCATATCAGTAACTTCTTCCGGTCTTTCGTCAATCAACAAAACAATAACGTGAATATCTGGATAATTTTTTCTAAT
The DNA here is from genome assembly GCF_000010185.1 of Finegoldia magna ATCC 29328. NCBI lineage: Bacteria > Bacillati > Bacillota > Tissierellia > Tissierellales > Peptoniphilaceae > Finegoldia > Finegoldia magna. The sequence goes on from NC_010376.1 coordinate 1,179,740, forward strand.
AGAATTTGCAATATTTTTAAGCAAAGTCGTCTTACCAGTTTTAGGTGAGGCAACAATTAATCCTCTTTGTCCCTTTCCAACAGGGCTTATCAAATCCATAATTCTCATCGATACATTGTTAGAATCTCTTTCTAGCGTTAATCTTTCTGTTGGATAAATCGGCGTCAAATTTTCAAAATCAGGCCTATTTCTTAGATTTTCTACAGTATCTCCATTTACACGGTTCACATAAATCAAAGCATTGAATTTTTCTTTATCTTTTTTTTCACGAGATAATCCTTCTACAAAATCTCCCGTTTTTAGCTTAAATCTTCTAACTTGAACAGGTGGAACATAAATATCATCATCTCCTGAATCATAACCTTCTGATCTCAAAAATCCATATCCATTTTCGTGCAAATCCAATATTCCTTCAACTTTTAATGGATCTTTCAAATCTTTTTCATCGTTAGAAGATGATTCGTCATAATCTTCTTCAGAATTATTCCTCTCATTAATATTAACCTGACTAATAATCTCTTCTATCAAATCTTGCTTGTTGTATTTGCTAATACCTGCAACGCCGACAGCCTTAGCAATAATTTTCAAATCTTGCAATTTTTTTGACTCTAATACGTCTTTTTCCAATAAATTTCCTCCTAAATACCTTGGTACAAGAAATATAATCCAAATAACATCAATACTGCACCAAGAACTATTTCAATAATCTTAGAAACCTTAGTATATGAATCATTTTGAATAATCTCTTCAACTTTACCCATCAATAAAGCAGACATAAACACCAAAAAACAATTACCTATGCCGTAGAATACAAATAAAACAATAGAAAATAAAATGTTTCTAGTATTAGCCGCTATAGCCATCAACGAAACCAAAACAGGTGTTGAACATGGCGATGCGAACACCGCTTGGATAACACCAGCTATAAAAGCTCCCAGAAGTCCAGTTTTTGTAATCTTACTAGACTTATTGAGACTAATAATCTTGATAACATGCCAATTTTGAAACGCCATAAGAATTAAAAGTATTCCAATAATAATATAAAATACTCTACTAAATTGATTTAAAATTTTACCAACCAAGGCAGCAGTTAATCCAAAAATTGTGAAAACTAAAATACTACCTAAACTAAAAACCAAAGCTACCTTGAACGATTTTTTTCTATCGTAATTATTTCCCGACAAATACCCAATTATAATTGGAATCATCGGCAATGAGCAGGGAAGAAAACTAGTCAAAATCCCCGCAACTAAAGAAATAATCGGAGCTAAATAAACATAATCCTTGACTATTTTCGATAAAAATTCTAATAAACTATCCATTGATCATATCCGAAATCAAAATCTCTAATTCATTTTCCTCCAACAAACCTTCGTGAATATATCCCTTTTTACCATTTACAGTAACCTCTTGGAAATATTCATCCATCACACTCTTAGCCTTATCGGAAAATTTAAAATCTTCTTTTAAAGGAATGAAAATTTGAGTAGGCGTAACCCTAATACCAGCTTGTGATGCGAAATCATTGTTTACATTAACTTCAACATCCTTAACAACAGCCTTTCCTTTAAACTTATCGAACGTGTTTTCAATATACGGAGCCATTTCCTTACAAGGAGCACATTCAATCCATGTGAAGTTTACAAACACAGGCTTATCGTATGAGAAAAACTTCTCAAAACCAGCATCCTTACCAGCAAATAAAACATCTTCCTTGTCTACTTGCTTATAAGCTTCCTTAAAACTATTTAAGTCTGATGTGTCTATCTTTTCAGAGCTGTTCGAGCTTTCACTAGCATTTTGTTCAGATTGAGTTGACTTAACTTCACTTGTTCCATTAGGCTTCTTTTTTACAAAAACCATGACCAAAATAGCCACAGCAATAAATCCTATAACTAAAAAAATCTTCGACTTATTATCCTTCATAATTATTTCCTTTCTTTGCTTCTATTAATCATATTTAAAATTACTATTGATTTACTTAACTATTATATCAAACTTACCTTCTTATTTACACCTTAACCTTCCCGTTAAAATATTTATGACATCATTACACAACTTTTATCCTTGTCCTTTAATTCTCAAAATAGCGAAACCTTTAAGCAAACAATCGAACCGAATATCATCACATAAAATTTAGTGTTTTTTATGAGCGAGTGAGATCATTGAATTTAGCCTAAGATATTCGTGTGAGATGTTTGCTTCTAGCCTAACCTATGTGTATCCTGCAACAGTTGTCTGGCGAAATATTTGCACCATTTTTACCCTTGTCTTGCAATTCTCAACATAGCGAAACCTTAAAGCAAACGATCGAAGCTAAGAATATCATACGGAGAAAATAATCATAAATTCAAGCGAAGGAAACCGTTAAAAAATCGCACTGTTTGAGCGTTAGCGAGTTTGCGATTTTAGGTTCACAAGATTAGAATTTATTAATTTTCGGAGTCTAGATATTCGTGCGAGATGTTTGCTCTGATTTTTGAGCTCTGTGTGTCTTGCAACTGTAAATCTTGCGAAACCTTCAAGCAAACAATCTAAGCTAAGAATATCATACGGAGAAAATAATCATAAATTCAAGCGAAGGGAACCGTTAAAAAATCGCACTGTTTGAGCGTTAGCGAGTTTGCGATTTTAGGTTCACAAGCTTAGAATTTATTTATTTTCGTAGTCTAGATATTCGTGCAAGATGTTTGCTAAGGTATATACCTATGTGTATCCTGCAACTGTTGTCTAGAGAAATCTTTACACCATTTTCTATATTAGTATAGCTAAAAGAACTCACAAAAAAGAACTCACAAAAAAAGACCTAGCGGACATTGTCATCACTAGATCTTAATTGTTTGGCGACTACCTACAGCAGACAGTTCCTACGAATCATAGATTCGTGGCAACTGGTTGCACCAGACCTACTACGAAATCATAGATTTCTGTTAGGTCTAGGTCTCCCACAAGTGGGCTCGTAGGTTTGATATAACACAAAAAAAGACCTAGCGGACATTGTCATCACTAGATCTTAATTGTTTGGCGACTACCTACTCTCCCACGACGTTTCCATCGTAGTACCATCGGCGTTAAGAGGCTTAACTTCTGTGTTCGGCATGGGTACAGGTGTATCCCTCTTGCTTTTATCACCATACTTATTCTCTTTTTCATCTCAATCAATAACAGTATATATTTCCAGTCAAGTTTTCGATTTATTAGTATCAGTTAGCTTTGATATTACTATCTTTACACCTCTGACCTATCTATCTTGTTTTCTTCAAGTAATCTCATAGAAATCTTATCTCGAGGTTGGTTTCGTGCTTAGATGCCTTCAGCACTTATCCTTCCCAGACGTAGCTACCGAGCTGTGCACTTGGCAGTACAACTCGTACACCAGCGGTCTGTCCATCCCGGTCCTCTCGTACTAAGGACAGATCCTCTCAAATTTCTCACGCCCACGGTGGATAGGGACCGAACTGTCTCACGACGTTCTGAACCCAGCTCGCGTGCCTCTTTAATGGGCGAACAGCCCAACCCTTGGAACCTACTCCAGCTCCAGGATGAGACGAGCCGACATCGAGGTGCCAAACCTCCCCGTCGATGTGGACTCTTGGGGGAGATAAGCCTGTTATCCCCGGGGTAGCTTTTATCCGTTGAGCGATGGCCCTTCCACTCGGTACCACCGGATCACTAAGTCCGACTTTCGTCTCTGCTCGACCTGTATGTCTCGCAGTTAAGCTCGCTTTTGCCTTTGTACTCTTTGAATGATTTCCAACCATTCTGAGCGAACCTTTGAACGCCTCCGTTACTTTTTTGGAGGCGACCGCCCCAGTCAAACTGCCCGACTGACAGTGTCCTATTACCAGCTTCATGGTAACTAGTTAGAACTTTAGAATTAAAAGGGTGGTATCCCAACAGTGACTCTGCAAACTCTGGCGAGCTTGCTTCTTCGTCTCCCACCTATCCTGTACATTTAATCCCAAAATTCAATGTCAACCTGCAGTAAAGCTCCACGGGGTCTTTCCGTCCTACCGTGGGTAAGTCGCATCTTCACGACTACTACAATTTCACCGGATCCTTTGTTGAGACAGCGCCCAAATCGTTACACCTTTCGTGCGGGTCGGAACTTACCCGACAAGGAATTTCGCTACCTTAGGACCGTTATAGTTACGGCCGCCGTTTACTGGGGCTTAAGTTCGTTGCTTCGATTGCTCTAACAAGTCCCCTTGACCTTCCAGCACCGGGCAGGTGTCAGCACCTATACTTCATCTTTCGATTTAGCAGATACTTGTGTTTTTGGTAAACAGTCGCTTGGGCCTATTCTCTGCGACCTAATTTCTTAGGCATCCCTTCTCGCTAACTTACGGGATTATTTTGCCGAGTTCCTTAACAAAGGTTCTTCCGCGCGTCTTAGAATTCTCTTCTTGCCTACCTGTGTCGGTTTGCGGTACGGGTACAAGATTATTCGATAGCACCTTTTCTTGGCAGTTTGAATCTGTCGCTTCGCATCTTTCTGCTCCCCATCATAACTTACGTTGACGAATATACGGATTTGCCTGTATATTCTGGCTTATTATTTGGACGTGCACAACCATTCGCACGCTCGACTTTTCCTTCTGCGTCAGTACTTCTCTCAATCACAATCTTGTAGTACAGGAATTTCTACCTGTTGTCCATCGACTACGCCTTTCGGCCTCGCCTTAGGTCCCGACTTACCCTGAGAGGACGAGCCTTGCTCAGGAATCCTTGGGCTTTCGACGGGGATGATTCTCACATCCCTTTTCGCTACTCATGCCAGCATTCTCACTTGTATATAATCCACAATTGCTTACGCTTTTTGCTTCTTCTCATATACAACGCTCCTCTACCGATAGAAAAGCTATTATGCCAGTTGTATGTTGTTAAGTTTTAGAAATTGTATCGTTTAATAGTTTTACGCTTTGTGTTTTCACAAATTTTGTTTATGTCTTTCTCTCTTACTTTACTAGTTGATATATTTCCTAATCACTTTTACTTCATACTTCTCGCATAATTGCTTTTCTATCCCACAGTTTCGGTATCAGATTTAGCCCCGTTCATCTTCGGCGCATTACCACTTGACCAGTGAGCTATTACGCACTCTTTAAATGTATGGCTGCTTCTGAGCCAACATCCTGGTTGTCTGAGTAGTATTACATCCTTTCCCACTTAATCTGTATTTTGGGACCTTAACTGGTGGTCTGGGCTGTTTCCCTTTTGACTATGAAGCTTATCCCTCATGGTCTGACTCCTGTTCATCG